>JBEATZ010000042.1:0-28477 GCA_041161695.1 Planctomycetota bacterium
CGCGGGGTGGAGCAGTCCGGTAGCTCGTCGGGCTCATAACCCGAAGGTCGTAGGTTCGAATCCTGCCCCCGCTACCAGTTGAAACCGCAGGGCGGACCGGCTCCCAAGCCTGTCCGCCCTGTTTCTTTTCTGGGGCCTGCTGCGGCTTGTTCCGCAGGTCTTGAAGCCGCCCTCACTCCACGCGGCAGGTCTGCAGCAGCTTCATGGCAGTGCCGCGGGCATGGGCGCCGCACAGGACCGCCTGGATCGCGTTCCTCGCCGTGTGCACTCCACCAGTGACGGCAAGGCGGCCGTGCGCGGTGCCGGACAGGATCGCGAGCCAGCGCTGCCGCAGCAGCAGCTCGGGGGAGTGGGACAACTCGAGGCGGGTGCGGGCCTCCACCTGCTCGCTGTCGATGTCCGGCTCGTAGACGCGGTTGAACAGCAGGAGGCCCTTCGCGCCGTGGACGCCGCGCCCGTGGCGTTGCAGACTGCGCCGATGCCATCCCTGCGCGCTTGCTCCCCTGGTCTCGCGACGGCCGTGTTCCTCGCTGCAGCGTGCACCGGTCCCGCGCCCGCTGCCCTGCCCGGCAGCGGCTCGCCCCTGCGTGCGTCCGTGCAGGTCGTCTCGGGGCAGGTCGTGGGCTCGATCGAGGTGCACGATCCCCGGCTGCTCGCGCTGCTGGACCCTGCCGCGCCGATCGAGGTGCTCGCCACCGGGTTCGAGTGGGCGGAAGGGCCGGTGTGGGACCGTGCGCAGGATGCGTTGCTGTTCACGGATGTCCCCGCCAACACCGTCTACCGCCACCGCGATGGCGAGGGCGTGCGCGTCCACCTGCAGCCGAGCGGCTACACGGGCGCGGAGCCGCGCGGGGGTGGACTCGGTGCCAACGGCCTCGCCTTCGAAGCAGGGGGGCGGCTGCTGTTGTGCGAACACGGCAACCGGCGCATCGGTTGCTTCGAGACGGATGGCACCCGTGCCGTGCTGGCGGAACGGTTCGAGGGCCGTCGCTTCCACAGCCCCAACGACCTCGTCGTGCACTCGTCCGGCGACGTGTACTTCACCGACCCGCCCTACGGCCTGGTCGGCGGTGAACGCGATCCCTCGCGCGAACTCGGGTTCCATGGCGTGTTCCGCCTGCGCACGGACGGCAGCGTGCACCTCGTGAGCGACCGCATGTCGCGGCCCAACGGCATCGCCCTCGCCCCCGACGAGCGCACGCTCTACGTGGCCAACTCGGACCGCAACGAACCCGTGCTGCTCGCGTTCCCCCTGCAGCCGGATGGCACGGCAGGCGAGAGCCGTGTGTTCTTCGATGCGCGGCCGCTGCTGCAGAAGGGCCACCGCGGTTCCCTCGACGGGCTGAAGGTCGACGTGCACGGCAACGTGTGGGCCACGGGTCCCGGCGGCGTGCTCGTGCTGTCGCCCGAGGGCGTGCACCTCGGCACCCTGCGCACGGGCGTCGCGACCGCCAACTGCGAGTGGGGCGACGACGGATCCGTGCTGTACCTCACCGCCGACATGCACCTGCTGCGCGTGCGCACCCGCACGCGCGGCGCCGGCTGGTGACCCTGCTCAGCGCTTCAGCGACTGCAGCGCCTCGGCGAATGCCACGCCCACCTGCGCAAAGGTCTTGGCGCAGCCGAGGTAGTGGTAGCCGCCGTTCGAGGCGCCACGGGCGAACAGCTTCTCTTCCGCCGCCGAGATCAGTTCCTTGCGGCGGCGCTCGACCAGTGCCTGCTGTTCCTTCTCCGTGAGGTCGCCCTTGGCATTCTCGTGCTTCGGGTTCTTGCTGCGCAGCAGGTGGGCGTACTGGCGCACCTCTTCCTGCTTGTCGGCGATCGCCCCGAGCTCGCGGTCCCAGAAGGGCGCGGTCTCGACGGTGCGCACCGTGTCGCGGAACTCGGCAAGCGCCGCGGGCGCGCGCATGGCGGCGCGAAAGTTGGCCTGTGCCTTGTTGGCACGGTCGCCGGGTTCGATCGGTCCGCCCACGCCCATCACGCCGATGACGAACGGCAGCGCCGGCGCATCGAGGTCCTTGCGCACGTCGCGGATCAGGTGGGCGAGGCACTCGGAGTACTGGGCATAGCCGCCTTCCTTGTCGCGGTCGGGATAGACCGAGCCGTCGACCATGTCGTTCCACCCCTGGAACCACACGAAGCCGGCGAGTTCCCATCCCTGCGCCGGGTCGTAGGCCGGGCACACGCGCTTCGGGTCGGCGAGAATTGCCTTCACGTGCGCGAGGGTGGCACGGTAGCAGCGGCCGGTGGCGGCTGCCTTCTCGGCGCGCAGCGCCGCGAGGTCCTTGCCCTCCTTCTCCCAGCGCGCGAGCGTGCGCGCATCGAACTCGAACGGGCCTGCCGACGGCGGCCGCCAGTCGGTGTGCAGCGAGGTGCCGCCCCATGCGCACTTCACCAGCAGCACGGGCTCGCCGTGCGCATCGCCCATGGCGATGCCGAAGGTGAACTCGGGACCGATCTTGCCGCCATCCTTCTTCGGGTCGTTGCGCGCGCCGAAGCCAGCCGTGAGCGCGCCCGTGCCCTCTGCCGGCTGCTCGCGGTCCCCGGTCAGGTAGCTGATCCAGACGTCGTCGCGCACCACCGGCCTGCCGTCCTTGTTGCGCATGCGCGCGAGGAGCGGCGCCGTGGCGGGATCGTCGCCGAGGTGGTCGAACGTGGACACCTTCGCGTGCCCTTCCATGTTGGACTGCCCCGCAAGGACGTAGACCTTGAGCTTCTGGGCGAGGAGGTGGGGAGCGCCCAGCAGGGCGAGGGCGCACGCAAGGGTGATGGTGGCTTGCACGAGGGCACGGTACCCGCGCGCGGGCCCGGCCCGTATCCTCGAGTGCTGCATGCGCCACCAACTGCCCCTGCTGGTACTCGTGCTCGTGCTGCTGGCGCTCGGCTTCGGGGTGCTCGGCGGTGCATGGGCGTTCCCATCGGCAGACGTGCCCGTGCGCACCGTGTGCAGCGAGGTGCCCTCGCCGTCCGGTGGCCACGTCGCGCTCCTGGTCGAGGTGTCCGGCGGCGGGGCCGCTGGGTACGTGCACGAGGAGGTGCAACTGCGGCGGCAGGGTCAGCCGGGTTGCGAGGTGGTGGCGACCAGGTTGCGCGGCGTGCAGTTGCAGTGGGAGGGAGCCGCCGAACTCCTGGTCGAACATGCCCGTGGCGCACCGGGCAGGGCCGAGGTCGACGGGGTGTCGGTGCGCTACGCGAACCCGCGCTGAACGAGTTCGCCTTCCCATGCCCTGTGCGGCGCGGCCTCACCGCAGGGCGAGGCCGCGCGATCGCGCGGTCACCGCACGCGCAGGATGCCCCAGAGGCCCTGGGACAGCTGGAACGACGACAGCTCGTGGAACAGGAAGTCGCCGCGCACGCGCTGGGGCCCACCGGCGCCGTCCAGCAGCAGCAGGTTCCAGTTGCTGCCCACGGTGTTGCCGGTCTGCTGGCCCATCACTGCCGTGTTGGTGTTGCAGTACATGTCGCGCCAGCGGTGGCCGTGGATGGTGAAGGTGCCGGCGCGCGCGCGTCCCACCGGCGTGGTGAGTCGGAACATCACCTGTTCGCCGGCCGGGACCTCGAACACCGGGGTCTCGGTGGCGCCGCGGAACACGTTGGTGAAGTCGAGGTCGTTCATCTCGTCCGGCTCGACGAACTCGCCCTCGAGGCGCGCCCAGAACGGCTCGGTGCGGTAGTTGAACGCCTTCTGCCCCGAGTCCTCGGGATCATCCGCGGCGCTCGGGATCGCGTTGCCCGCGCGCTCCTGGTGCAGGTTGAGGCCCGCCTGCTGCAGGAGCACGAACTCGTGGAAGCGCGGCGGCAGGTCGCCCACCGACGACTGCTGGATGACCGCGCGCGATCCGGTGGGCGCCGGCAGTCCGGTGTCGGGATGGGTCCAGGTGGAGCCCTCCGGCTCGACCACGAGCGCACCGATGAGCCCCTGCGCGCCCTGCTTGATCGCATCGCCCCACGAGCGGATCGAGCAGACACCGTAGGTCTCGGGCACGGCATCGACGCGCTGGTTCTCCGGATCGTGCAGCAGGTCGCCGCAGTACCAGGTGAAGGTGCGCGTCTCGCCCGGTGCAACGAGGGAGTTCGGGTTGTGGCCGACGTGTGATCCTTCCTGCACGCCATCCGTGTAGACGAGGTCGATCGTCATGCCCACGAGGTTGTCGGTGCGGATGTCGTTGACGTTGAGGCGCGTGAGGTTGGTCATGTGCGCATCGCTGTCAGGCAGGTCGGGTACCTCGCTGCGGTTCGCAGGGAGCCGGTTCGTCAGCGTGATGCGCAGGCAGTCGCCTGCGTTGGCGCGCAGGATCAGCGGTTCGCGCGGCACCGTGGGCTTGAGACGGCCTGACGCATCGAGGTCCTCGTTGCGCACGTACATGAGGCCGGTGGGGTCGAAGACCTGGTGCGCCTGGTTGTAGACGATGCCGTTCGGGCCGAGCGCCGAGGCCGCGGTCACCGCGCTCACGCTGTACTGGCGCACCGGGGCCGTCTTCGGGCAAGGCCAGTTGAAGTCCTGACCGTTGCGCGCGTGGATGCCGTGGCCGTTGTTGGGCAGCGGCTGCAGGGCCACCTGCATGCCCGTTGCCGGGTCGATGGAGGCTTCGCTGCCGAACACCCGCATGAGGCCCCATGCACCGTTCCATAGACCGTCCTCCGACGCATCGGACCAGAGCAGGTCCACGTTCGTGTCGGGCTGGTGCAGGGTCACGCCATTGCGCACCACGGGGAACGGCGCCTGGGCAATCGCCGTGCCCTCGAACTCGAAGTGCTCCGAGATGCCGATGTGCTGGCCGTTCACGAAGCCCGAGTTGCGGATGCCTGCCTCGCGGTACCACTTGAGGCGGTTGATCTTGAAGGCGTGGCTGTCCTCCTGCGCGCCCTGGATGAGGCGGATCTGGAACCTGTCGCCCTGGTACAGCTCGAGGATGGGCGTCACCGGGTCACCGTGCAGCGCGGAGCTGAACACGTGAGGCAGCCTGCCCTCCATGCCGCTGCGCAGCGAGCGGATGCGGGTCGAGCCATCTTCCCTCGGCTCCCCGATGCGCAGCGGGATGGGCTCGTTGCGGTAGTTCACGGTCATCGTGCCCGGGTCCACGGAGGAGATGGCCTCGGGCTCGATCTCGCCGGTCTCCTCGTTGCGGGGCGGGTTCACCGGGTTGTGGCCCTCGTCGTACAAGGGGGCGAAGTCGGCGACCGCGAGGCAGAACTCGCGGAAGCTGTCCCTGCCGTTCACGCCCGTGTGGATGTCCGCGCGCCAGCTGGTGGGCCCGCCATCCGCGCGCGTGCCGAACTGTTCGCCCGTCACGGGATCCCACCACGTGGAATCCGGCGGCTCGATCACGAGGGCCGAGTAGCAGCCGTGCTGCTGGATCGAACTCGGCGAGAAGTGATCGTGCATGAACACGGTGCGGATCGTGCGGTCCTCGCCCCTGCCGTTGAGCAGCGGGTCGGCCCACCAGCGCTGGGTGGTGACCTGCAGGCCGCCGTTGCGCGACGTGCTCGCGGGATGGCCGTCCGGGAACCCCATGGCCAGCAATCGGTCGTCGATCTCCTGCGGACTGAACGTGCCGTCCTCGTAGTTCCAGCCGTTGCCGCCGCCGTCGGATGCCATCACGTCGAACTTCACGAGGTGGATGTGCAGGCCGATCGTGTCGGTGGGCGTCTGGATCTGGAAGTGGTCCTCGTGCAGTTCACGCGCCGTGTGGTTGGTGTGCCGCACCACGAGGCAGTCGCCGGAGTTGGCACGGATGAAGAGCGGCTCGACCGGGCGCTGGCCGGCAAGCGTGGGTTCGACGTCTTCCGCGAGGATGTTGATGCGTCCCTGCGGGTCGTGCCAGCCGTCGTTGTTCACGGGGATCGACACGTCGATCGAGGCCACGTGGTAGTTGCGGATCGGGGCGCCCGGGGGGCACGGGTTCGCAAACGGCGCTCCCGGTGCAGGGGGCAGGCCGTTCACCCTGAATGCTGCGCTGGCGCGCCTGGGGTCGAGATAGTCGGTGGGCGATGGGTTGCTGGCCGGCACGTCCCAGCGCTTCGAGGGCACCGAGCCCCACATCGAGTGGGGCGAACCACCGGACCTGCTCGCATGGAACGCCATCGCGTTGCGCTCGAGCCGCGTGCCGCCCTGGGGCAGGATCGCGTAGTCGTAGCCGCCTGCCGGCAGCATGCCGTTCTCGGGCACCACCACGTGTTCGGTGAGCGTGTGGGGGACGAACGATTGTGCGGTGAGCGAACCCTGCGTCGGTCCGTTCACGATGATGTGGCGCGGCAACCCACCGTCGTGGGCCATGTCGAGCGGCGGCTGTGGCGGGCGGTGTCCCGGCTTGAAGTTGCCCGGGTAACCGGCGACAGGCCACTGGCCCGAGCGGCCCGGAACGAAGAACGGATAGCCAGGCACCTCCGCGGAAGGCAGCGGCGGCAGTGCGCGACCCGGGATCGGCGCGACGCGCGGGATCGGCGTGCCGTCCGGCAGCGTTCGTGAGCCATCCTCGAACACGTCGTGGTTGCGCCAGAGGCCCCACATGCCTTGCGCGAAGTGGGGGTAGAGGTGGCAGTGGAAGATCGAGTCGCCCGGGGAGAGGTTGCGGTTGCCGCCACCTGCATAGGAGACCTCGCACGTGAAGGCCGAGCCCGGGCCGACGGTCTGGCTGTCGAGGTAGCTGGAGGAGTCGTCGCGATCCGAGTAGAGCCACTGGTGCGCGTGCAGGTGGAACACGTGCGTCTCCGCAGGCCCTGCGTGCAGGACGCGCATGCGCACGTGGTCGCCGAGGTAGCTGTGCCAGACGTTCGAGGGGTCGTCGGGGAAGTGGGGCAGCAAGGCAGGATCGCCGTTGGCCCACGACGTGAGGAACGCCTCCTCGAGGCGGCAGTCCGGGTGGCACAGCGCGTCCAGCAGGATCTGGCCCATGCCCGTCACGCCGTAGTTGACGCCGAAGCCGTCGCGCAGGCTGTGCAGCCAGAACTCGGTGTCGAGACGCGGGTTCGCGTGCACCGTCTTCACCTGGTCGTGGAAGATCCAGGCGAACTCGCGGAAGGCACCCTCGGGAGTCACCTCGGCACGGTCGTGCGGGTCGTGGAAGCCGTGGATGATGGCGTGGTCCGTGCCGGACACGATCGTGTTGTCCACGCGGATGGGCAGGCCCGTGGAACTGTGCAGCCACGTGGACCCCTCGGGTTCGACGATCACGGCACCGAACAAGCCGTGTGCGAGGGAGCCGCCGTCGCCTTCGCCGCCGGCGATTGCGCCGAAGCTCATGGCGGAGAACGTGCCTTCGCGATCGGCCACGAAGGTGTAGGTCCTCGACTCGCCCGGGCCGACGAGGCCCGTCGGGTTGGCGCCGACGTTGGCGCCATAGGATGCGAGGTCGGCATGAGGCATGCCGTTCACGTGGAACGATGCCGTGCGCGTTGCAGGGGTGTCGTTCGACCACTGCTCCGGATCGAGCAGGTTGGTGAAGCGGACCTCGAGGCACTCGCCGCGGTTCACGCGCAGCACGAGGGGGCGCGGCCGCAGGTCGGAACGCAACTGCACCTGCCCGGGCACGAGTTCCTTGCCGGAGGATTCCGTGCCGGCAAAGCTGCTGCTGCCGCCGCTGCTTCCCGACTGCGGCACGACGTCGCGCTCGAGCGCGAAGATCATCCCGTACGGATCGCGGCTGCCGAACTTGTTCCACACCAGCACCTGATCGAGTGCAACGACGTCGGCGCGCACCGTCGTCGTGCACGGAACCGGGAGGGAGTTGGTGAGGTTGCTGGTGGTCGTTCCGGTTCCTGCCGAGGGGCGACCTTGGGTTGGCGTCCGCCGAGGGTTGGATCCGGTGGGCCCCTGCGAGATCAGGCAGGATGCAGCCACAAGGATGGCGCATGGCAGAACGAAGAGGGTGCGGGGCAGATTGGATGGCATCGGATTCGGTGGGGGCAGATCTGGAGGTGTCCCGCAGCCCTGGTCCGCTCTTGCCAGACTGTGGGAGCCGAGCATTTTGCCGATCCGGGCGATTCTGCAAACCCATTGCCATCAGGGTTTTGCAGCCCCTTCGCCGCTGCGTGGAGCACGTGCGGTGGGCCGCAATCGGGTGCTTCCGGCTCTGGGTAACTGATGGCTCGGTGGGGCGAACTGGATCTGCGGCGGCTCCTACCCGGCATTCCTGCCGACCTGACCGGGCTGTGCGGTCCTCCTACAAACTTTCCCCAAGTGGGGCCGGTGCAAGCCCTGAAGATTTTCTCGCATCGGGACCCGATTTCGGACCCGGGAGGCGGCCTCCGGGCAGGTCGCGTGCCCTTGAAGCGCGTCGGTTGCGACCTAGACCCGCGCCGTTCGTGTTCCGGGCCCCTCTGACGGGTGGCGCTTGCGCCGTCCGCCATGTCGGAACGCAGAGTCCCTTCCGACCCTGAAGCCGACCCTGAGGTCCCGAAACCCATGCTCGACGCACTGCTGTTCTCCGACTTTCTCGGCAAGCCCGCCTGGCTCTGGTACAGCTTCCTCGGCGTGGTGGGCGCCCTGCTCGCCTTCGACCTCGGCGTGTTGCACCGCAAGGACCGCGAGATCGGCGCGAAGGAGAGTCTGCTGCTCTCGTTCGTGTACATCGTGCTCGGCCTGTGTTTCGGCGGCTGGGTCTGGTGGTACCTCGGTCCCACCAGCGGCATGCACTACCTCACGGGCTTCCTGGTCGAGAAGACCCTCGCGATGGACAACGTGTTCGTCATCGCGATGGTGTTCTCGTTCTTCGCGGTGCCGCGCCAGTACCAGCACCGCGTGCTGTTCTGGGGCATCCTCGGCGTGATCGTGCTGCGCGCGATCATGATCGGCCTCGGCAGCGCGCTCATCACCGAGTTCTCGTGGTTGCTCTACGTGTTCGGCGCCTTCCTCGTCTTCACCGGCATCAAGATGCTGTGGATGATCGACCACGAGTTCGACGTGGCAGGCAACCCGGTCGTGCGCTGGCTGCAGCGCACGATGCGCGTGACGCCGACCCCGCACGGCAACCAATTCTTCGTCCGCCTGCCCGCGCCCGAGGTTGCGGGCGGCCCGCCGTCGACGAAGCCGGGCGCCAGGGTGGTGTGGTGGGCGACGCCGCTGTTCCTGGCGCTGATCCTCATCGAGGTGATCGACGTGATCTTCGCGGTCGATTCGGTGCCCGCGGTGTTCGCGATCACCACCGACCCGTTCATCGTCTACACCTCCAACATCTTCGCGATCCTCGGCCTGCGCGCCCTGTACTTCGCGCTGGCGGCGATGATCCACCGCTTCCGCTACCTCAAGTACGCGCTGGCGATCGTGCTGGTGTTCATCGGCGCCAAGATCTTCGCCGTGAACGTCACCGGGAAGATCCCGGCGTGGATCTCCCTCTCGGTGACCTTCGGACTGCTCCTCGGCGGCGTGCTGTACTCGCTGTACCGGACGAGCCGGGAGGACAGCGGCAAGGGCGCGGCGCCGGATCTCGGTCGCTGAACTGGCTCCGCCGCTTCAGCTGCCGAGCACGAGGCGCAAGCCGTTGCTGGTGCGGTCGACGCTCGCCGTCGGGTTGCCCGTGGTGGTCCAGCCCTGCGCGAACACCTGCACGCCCAGCAGCGCCGGGTTCGCCGGCACCGACCCGTTCCACGTCCAGGTGGCGAGGCCGAGCGGCAGCGTCTGCTGGGCGAAGGCGAGCGCAAGGTCCTGCAGCAGCAGGCAGCCTGGCGTGCCGAGCGGCGAGAGGTCGAGGGGCAGGGCGAAGGATCCTGCCTGCGTCGCGGAGAGCCCGAGGGCGAGGAGGGCGAATCCAGCCGCGACGTTGCGCACCTCGAGGGTGAGTGTCGCGCCCACGCGCGGCATCGTCACTGCGGCGAGGCGCAGTTCGGGGCTGCCGCAACCGCGCCCGTACGGCGCGGCATCGGCGACGAAGCCGGCACTGCCGAGTTCCCACGTCTCGGCGAGCGGGGCCTGGTTGCGGTAACCCGCGAAGAGCACGAGGCGTTGCCTGCGGGCGTCCCAGGCGAGTGCGCTGTTCTCGCGTGCTGGCGGCGTGGCGGCCGTCGTGAGCGGTGACCATGCGGTCCCGTCCCACGTCCACTGGTCGCCGAAGGTGACGCCGAGCTGCGCATAGCCGCCGTAGAGCACGAGCCGCTGGCGCACGGGGTCCTCGGCGAGGACGGCGTTGCGGCGCGGCACCGGTCGCACGGTGGTCGACCGCGCTTCCCATGCGAGGCCGTTCCACGTCCACGTGTCGTCTGCGTTCACGCCGCCGACCACGCCGCCGAAGACCACCGACTGGCTGCGGGTGCGGTCGAAGGCCATCACGTGCGACGTGCGCGCCGGCGGAGCGACTGCGCGGACGACCTGCGTCCAACTCGTGCCCTGGAACTCCCAGGTGTCGGCAAGGGACGTCCCGGACCCCGCGCCGCCGAACAGCACGGTGACGCCGCGCGCCGCATCGAAGCACATGCCGAAGTTGCTGCGTGCGGGCGGTGCGGTTGCCGCGCCAACGGGTTGCCACTGCACCCCGTCCCATTCCCACGTGTCCTGCAGGAGCGTGCCGCCCGTGCCCGCGCTGCCGAGCCCGCCGAACAGCACGATGCGTCCCCGCCGTGCATCGAACGCCATGCCGTGGCCGTGGCGCGCGGCCGGCGCGGCAGCGATGGCCGCCTGCGTCCACGCTGCGCCATCCCACGTCCACGTGTCGGCGAACTGCGCACCGTTCTGGTCCTGGCCGCCGAACACGACCATCTGCTCGCGGAGTCCGTCCCACGCCATGCGGTGCAGCCAGCGCGCGGGCGGTGCCGTCGCGGTGGCTCGCGCGCTCCAGTCGACTGCCTGCTGCGCGGCGAGGGTGGCCGCGGGAACGACGATCGCCAGCGCGAGTGCACGGCATGCCGTGCCCGGGCTGGCGATCGGTGTCGGTACCGGGGATCGGAAGGGCGTTGCCACGCGCATGCGGAGGCTAGCCGATCCGCGGTGCGATCAGGGCACCTTGGGGGCGACGAAGGGTTCGGTGCTGTCCAGCGAGCGCAGGAAGGCCGCGATCTTGCCGATCTCGTCCTTGGTGAGCTTGCGGTCGACCAGCAGCACGTCCTTGGTGTTGCCGGGCACGTCGAGGCCGCCGCCTGCCATGAGGGCAATCGCCTCCTCGAGGGTGGCGACGCTGCCATCGTGGAAGTAGGGCGCGGTCTTGCTCACGCTGCGGAGGCCGGGCGTCTTGAACGCGCCGCGCTTGGAAGGATCGTTGGTTGGCTTGCCGGCACCGATGTCCGGGTTCTCCTTCGCCATGCCGATGCCGACGTTGTGGAAGCCGCGGTTGGTGAACAGGGGGAGGATGTGGCAGTTGTTGCAGCCGGCCTTGCCGGTGAACAACTCGTGGCCCTCGATGATGTCATTGTTCACCGCCGTGCGGTCGCCGGCCTGCCAGCGGTCGTAGGCCGAGTTGCCGCTCTGCAGCGTGCGCAGGAAGCTGGCGAGGGCCTGCACCACGTTGTCCTTGCTCGCCTTGGCCTGGAACGCGTCCTGGAACATCTTGGCATAGGCCGGCACGGCATTGAGGCCCTCGGAGATCTGCACGATCTTCGCATCCTGCTCCTCGGGCGTGCCCTTGACGATCATCTGGGCCTTCCACGCGGCCTCGACGTTCTTCTCGAGCACGTTGGCGCGGCCGTCCCAGTAGAGCTTCTCGAGGTAACCCACGTTGTACATGGTGGGCGTGTTGCGGAAGTTCAGGCTGCCGTCGTCCTTGGGCGAGAACTGCTTGCCGTCGGTCCAGCCGTGCTCGTGCAGGTGGCACGTGTTGCAGGACATCTGCCCCGTGCCCGAGAGCCGCTTGTCGAAGAACAGCACCTTGCCCAGTTCGGCCTTGGCCTCGGTGAGCGGGTTCTCGGCGTTGGTGACGAGCTCGATCTTGCCCTTGAGGCCCAGCGGCGCCTCGAGGGGCGAGGTCGCCTCGGAACCACCGCAGGATGCTGCGAGGATGCCGGCGAAGAGGAGGCCGCAGGCGGCCAG
Source organism: Planctomycetota bacterium (assembly GCA_041161695.1). Classification (GTDB taxonomy): domain Bacteria; phylum Planctomycetota; class UBA1135; order UBA1135; family UBA2386; genus JBEATZ01. Next base: position 11,954 of record JBEATZ010000042.1, read on the forward strand.
GGAGCGGGAGGGGATGCGCGTGGGGTGCATGGTGGGTGGTTGGGAAGGCGCCGTTCTAGGCCACGGCGGGGCCGCAGGACAAATGCGGCATGCGGAACTCGGGTCGCGGAGGCCCGTTCGCTAGGATGAGCAACGCCCGGGCAACCGCGCGATTTCACACCATGAAGCTGCACCTCCAGGCGTTCCTTGTCTCCGTTTTCTCCCTCGTCGCCACCGGACTGGGCCAGAACTACTACATCCCCGACAACGCGGCGAACGCGGGGACCTGCAACGCGATCCCCCTGGGCGGCACGTCCACGTCGTTCACCAACCAGAAGTTCCAGATGGTCATCCCCCGGACCGACCTCGGCAACCTGCCGGCGCTGGTGACCGGCCTCGGGTTCGCGGCATGCGGGAACGGCGACCACACCTACGGGCAGCTGGTCGTGCGCCTCGACCACTACCCGGCGAACCTCGGCGGCGTGCTCAGCACCACCTTCGCGAACAACATCTCCGCCGCGGCCGTCACCGTCCTGTCCGCGACGGACTACACGTGGCGCACGCAGGCAGACACCTGGAACGAGATCGGCCTGCAGAACTACTTCGTGTTCAACGGGGTGGACGACCTGCTCCTCGAGATCGAGGCCACCGGTTCGCAGTGGCAGGCCATCCCGTCCACGGCCACCTCCGCGGCCTTCCGCAGGGACGTGCGTCCCCGCCTCTACTCCAGCTTCACCGGCACGGCGCCGGCAACGGGCACCCTCAGCAATGCGGCGATCAAGGTCGAGGTGAGCTCGCTCATGGCGCGGCTCTCGACATACGGCCGCAGCTGCCTCGCCGGCATGTACCACTCGTTTGCGGGCAGTGCGCAACTCGGCCAGTCGCTCGCCTTCGAGCTGCGCGGCGCCCCCGCGAACACGCTCACCGTGCTGCTCACCGGCCTCAACAACCCGCTCGTGTTCCCCATGGAGCTGTCGATGTTCGGCATGCCGGGCTGCTACCAGTACTTCGGCGTCGCAGCGAGCGTCGCCGTGGTCGCGGACGGCACGGGATTCTCGACCCTCGCGGCAACGGTGCCCCAGAGCACGAGCCTGCTGGGCGCGCAGTTCCTGAGCCAGTACGCAGCGTTGTCCGCCACGGCGAACCCGACTGGCGCCGTGACCAGCAACTTCGGCCGCGTGGTGGTGGGCAACTAGCCTCGCCCGCGCCGAGTCCGTCGCCGGCGGCATGGTGCCGGCGCTGCGCCTCGGCAACGCGCGCTACGGCCGGCGCCAGGCCGAGGACCATGCACGGTCGTCTCGCGCCGGGAGCCCCGGGCGAGTGGCCCTGTCCCTCCGGTGGGAGAGTGCCGTACCCTGACGTCAGCTGGTGCCGCCTGCCATGTCCTGCCGCGTCTCCCTCTTCCTGCGCATTGCCCTCGGCTTCCTGCTGCTCGCAGGAGCCGCGGCTGCGCAGGTGCCCAACACCCTGCTCGTGATCGCCGACGACCTGGGCGTCGACTCGGTGGGCTGTTACGGACTCGGCGCGAACCCGCCGCCCACGCCGGTGCTCGACGGCCTCGCCGCAGCAGGCATCCGCTTCACGGCAGCGCAGGCCGAACCCTTGTGCTCGCCGACACGCGCCTCGCTCCACACCGGTCGGCATGCGTTCCGCGCCGGCATCGGTGCCGCGTTGCCGATGTCGTCCCCCGGTCTCGCCGCGAGCGAGGTGCTGCTGCCGGAGATCCTCGCACCTGCTGGCATCCGAACCGGATTGTTCGGCAAGTGGCACCTCGGCAACGACCTCGGCCCGCTCACGCCCACGGCAGAGGGCTTCGGCACCTTCACGGGTGCGCTGGGCGGCACGCTGCAGAACTACTTCCTGTGGCAGAAGGTCGAGAACGGCGTGGCGGCGCAGTCGACGGCGTATGCGACCACCGACACCGTCGACGAGGCACTGGGCTTCGTCACGGGATCCACGCAGCCGTGGTTCGTCGTGCTCGCCTTCCATGCCGGCCATGCGCCCTACCATGCGCCGCCTGCGGCACTGCACACGCAGAACCTCGCCGGCCTCGATCCCGCGGTCACGCCGGCACCGTTCCACCGCGCGATGGTCGAGGCGATGGACCGCGAACTGGGCCGCTTCCTCGCGAGCCTGCCCGCAGCCACGCGCACCAACACCAACGTGGTGTTCGTCGGCGACAACGGCACGGCGCCGCAGGTCGTCGAGGCGCCCTTCGATCCCGCGCGCAGCAAGGGCACCGTCTACCAGGGCGGCGTGCGCGTCCCGCTCATCGTGAGCGGGCCTGCGGTTGGCGGCCTGCCGCGCGTCGAGCCCGGTCTCGTGCACGTGGTCGACTTGTTTGCCACGCTTGCCGCGCTGCAGGGCGTGAACGCGCGCAGCGCCGTCCCCGCGAGCGTGGCGCTCGATGCACGCGACCTCACGCCACTGCTTGCTGCCGCGGGCCAGCCGTCGCCGCGCAGCCATGCGTACTCCGCGGAGTTCAGTGGTGCGGCGCCGATGGCTGCCGCTGGCGACTCCGAGGTGTTGCGCAGCGCCCGCTACGCGCTGCTGCGCTTCGTGCGGCCGAACCTCTCGGTGCGCGAGGAACTGTACGACCTCGTCGCCGACCCGTTCCAACTCGTCAACCTGCTCGCGCAGCCGCTGTCCGCAACTGCAGCGGAGGCTCATCGCGAGCTGTCGCGCGAGCTCGCACGGCTGCGCGAACTCGCGTGGAGCACGACCTACGGGACCGGATGCAACGGCGCGGGCATCACGCCCGACCTCGCGGCATCACCCGGCCTCCGGCCTGCGATCGGCACGACCTTTGGCTGGACGGTGCAGGGGCTCGGGACCGCCGCACCGTTCGCGGCCCTCGGCATCGGCTTCCAGGGCGCAGCATGGAACGGGCAGCCACTGCCCGCGGACCTCGCTGCCTTCGGCATGCCGGGGTGCCGACTGTGGACCGACCTCGCCTCGGTGCAGTTGCTCGCCGCTGCCGGCGGGAGCGCCTCGTGGACGGTGGCCGTGCCGAACCAGGCCGCACTCCTCGGCACCCAGGTGCTGGCGCAGGGCTTTCCGCTCGCGGCGGGCGCGAATGCCGCGGGCGTCCTCGCCACGGGCGCCGTCGAAGCCGTGCTCGGGCGCTGAAGCCGTTCGCGCGGTGCAGGCGCGACACGCGGCGCCGGCTGCCGTAGTGTGCGCCGCATGGAACACGTCGAAGGCGACACGCTCGATCGGCTGCGCACCACCCTGCGCGCCTTCCTCCGCAAGAACCCCGACGGGGGCGAGGTGGCGCTCACCTCGGCCCAGGTCCGCCTGCTGGTGGACGAGGTCGGGCGGGTGGAGCAGGCGGGCGACCGGCTGCGCAGGCAGAACCGCCGCCTGCGGCTCAAGCTGCAGCGCGCCGGTGTTGCCGAGGACGAAGGCGATGTGGGCGGGGACGACACGGAACCGTAGGACCGCCACGGCCACCACGGCTGCGTCGTAGGAATCTTCGCACGCAACTCCCGATTTGGGAAAGGATTGCGCTCGACGCCTCAAGGATCCGGCGGCACCATGCCGATGTAAGGGTCCCCTATGCCACGCTCCTCGATCCTCCAGATCCTCGCTTCCTCCCTCGTCCTCGCCGCCGCTGCCATCGCCCAGGCACCGAGCATCCAGCGCGTCACCCCGCCCCAGGCCCACTGGAGCGCCGGCCCCGTGACCGTGACCATCCGTGGCCAGAACTTCAGCACCTCGCCCGCGGCAAATCCGCAGGTGCGTATCGGCGCGCTGCAGGCCACCAACGTGCAGGTGGTCGACACGCAGACGATCGTGTGCACCGCGCCCGCGGACACGGTGCCCGGTCCGAAGGACGTGTTCGTGACCATGAACGGCCAGACCGGCACCAGCACGGGCGGATTCGCCCGCACGCCGGCCGTGTCCTTCACCAGCGGCCCGCAGATCGGCCAGACCGCGACGTTCCGCGCGCAGGTGCGCGTCGGTGACTTCGTCGGCGGCTACTTCTCGTGGGGCGCCCTCAACCCGCGCAGCGTTCCCGGCGTGCACGGCACGCTGTTCCTGCTGCAGCCCACGCAGTGGTTCGTGATGATTGCCTGGCCGCTCTCGGAGTTCAGCGTGTCGGCGATGATCCCCAACGATGCAGGCCTGCTCGGCTGGAACCCCGCGTTCCAGGTGCTCACCGGCGGTCCCGCCATCGACCCGGTGCTCAGCAACGTGGTCCAACTCGGCCTCTGAGCCGGACCTGCTGCGCGCCTTGCGGCGTGCACGGCACACCGACCGGGCGCTGCTTGCAGCGTCCGGTTTCGTTTCCACGGCAGGCATCGGTGGCCGTTGCCGCCCCGATCCGGCACGATGGGTGCGTGGGCGTGACGTTGTATGCGCGAGGTCTTGCCGCCAGCCATGGCGCGCGGGAACTCTTCTCGGGCCTCGACCTGGTCGTTGCGCCCGGTGACGTGGTGGGCCTCGTGGGCCCGAATGGCGTGGGCAAGTCCACGCTGTTGCGCATCCTCGCGGGCCTGCGGCCGCCCGATGCCGGCACCGTCACCGTGGCGCCGCCGACGGCCACGATCGGCTACCTCGCGCAGGAGCCCGAGCGCATCCCCGGCGAGAGCGTGCGCGGGTTGCTCGTGCGCCGCACCGGCGTGGCCGCTGCCGAGGCGCACATGAACGAGATGGCCCAGCAGATGGCCGAGTCGGAGCCGGGCGCCGACGAGCGCTACAGCACCGCCCTCGAACGCTGGCTCGCGCTCGGTGGCGCGGACCTCGAGGAACGCATGGCGTCGGTGGTCGCGGACCTCGGCCTCGACGTCGACCTCGCCATGCCGATGACGGCGCTCTCGGGCGGACAGGCGGCGCGCGCAGGCCTCGCGGCCCTGCTGCTGTCGCGCTACGACGTGTACCTGCTGGACGAGCCCACCAACGACCTCGACATCGAGGGGCTCGAGCAGCTCGAGGACTTCGTCGCGTCGCTGGCGGCGCCCGTGGTGCTCGTCAGCCATGACCGCGAGTTCCTCGCCCGCACCGTCAACTCGGTGGTGGAGATCGATCGCAGCCTGAAGCGCGTGGTCACCTACGGCGGCGGCTTCGATGCATACCTCGAGGAGCGCGCAACCACGCGGCGCCACGCCGCCGAGGCCTACTCGGAGTATGCGACGCGCAAGTCGGACCTGGAGGCCCGTGCCCGCAGGCAGCGCGCGTGGATGCAGAAGGGCGTCAAGAATGCGCGGCGCAAGGCGCGCGATCGCGACAAGATGGGGCGTGCGTTCCGCACCGAGACGACCGAGAAGCAGGCTGCCAAGGTCAAGCAGACCGAGCGCATGATCGAGCGGCTGGAGGCGGTGGAGGCGCCGCGCAAGGAATGGCGCCTGCAGTTCACGATCGCCACGTCGCCCGACCGCGGCACCTACCGTCTCGGCCCCGTCGACATCGAGGTGCGGCTGCGCGACCGCATCGCCATCACGGGACCCAACGGCGGCGGCAAGAGCACGCTGCTCGGCCTGCTGCTCGGGCGCATCGCCCCGTCGTCGGGCAGCGCGAATCTCGGCGCCGGCGTGGTGGTGGGGGAGATCGACCAGGCGCGCGCGGCGTTCCTCGCCGACGGGCCGCTGCTCGACGTGTTCGGTCGCTGCGTGCCCGACATGCCGACCGCCGACGTGCGCACGCTGCTGGCGAAGTTCGGTATCGGCACCGGGCTCGTGAGCAGGCCTGCGTCCTCGCTCTCGCCGGGCGAGCGCACGCGCACGGCCATGGCGCTGTTGCAGGGGCGCGGCGTCAACCTGCTGGTGCTCGACGAGCCCACCAACCACCTCGACCTCGAGGCCATCGAACAGCTGGAGCAGGCGTTGGAGGGCTTCGACGGCACGCTGCTGCTCGTCACCCACGACCGCCGCATGCTCGAGAACGTCCGCCTCACGCGGCGCCTGCAGGTCGAGGACGGCGCGGTGCGCGAGATCGCCGCGGACTGAGGCTGCGCCTTGCGCCGCGGCGCACGCGCAGCCTGCCGGGCGCCGAGGGGCATGCATCGAGACCGCGATCGGCCACAATGCGCGTGCCATGCACAGGCTGTCCCGCATCCTTGTTCCATGCCTCGCACTCGCGTGTCCGCTCGCGGCCCAGGTGCCGACGCAGCTCGTGCCCGCCCAGAACGTGCGCGCGCACGCGTTCGACGCCCAGCGCGGCTTTGCCTACCTCGCCACCGACACGGGCCTGCTCCGGTGGAACGTGGTGACGCAGTCGTTCATGACCCCGCTGCTCAGCGGGTTCTCGCTGCGCGGCATCGACCTGACCACGGACGGCACCACGCTGCTGGCAGGCAGCGCCGGGTTGAGCGGGGGCCAGCTGCAACTGCACCGCGTCGACCTCGCGACGGGGCAGGTGGCAACCGTGCTCGTGCCTGCGCAGTCGGGCGAGACCTCCGTGTGGGACGTGGTGGCGATGGCCAACGGGCGCGCACTGTTCACGACGCTGAGTTCGGCATTCGCCCCGGTGCGCGAACTGCGCCTTGCCGACAACGCGGTGACGGTGCGCACCGACTACCCCAATGCCGTGCTGCAGCTGACCACGCCCACGAACGTCGTGCGCTCGGCAGACGGCTCACGCGCATGGTTTGCCGTCGCCAACGACAGCAACGGCCCGATGTTCACCTACGATGCCGCGAGCAACTCGTTCCCGGCGTCGCGCAACCTCGGCGACTTCCTGTTCTCGTCCATGCTCTCGCTGAGCCGCGACGGCGTGCGCGGTGCGATCGAGTTCGGCGGCGGCACGGCCTTCCTCAACGGCACGCTGGGCACGGTCGCCTTCGCGAGCGGCATCGTCTCCGGCAACTGCTTCGATCCGACGCGCGACCGCGCCTACCTGCCGCGCTCGGGCACCAACGTGATCGAGGTGCTGGAGACCAACGGGTTCACGGTCACGGGTTCGTTCCCGGTGGGCGAGGCCGTGCCGCCCTCGCAGCCGCAGTCGACCGGCGAGATGTCGATGGCTGCCGATGGTTCGTGGCTGTGCTACACGACGGCAAGCGGCGTGCACCTCTATCGCGTGGGGCTGCCGCGACCCGTGGTCGACGCCGTGGTGCCGCCCCAGGCGCACTGGAACGACGGTCCCGTGCCACTCACCGTGCGCGGCCGCTACTTCGACACTTCCGCGGGATCGAACCCGCAGGTGCGCATCGGCGGCATCCCGGCCACGAACGTCGTCGTGGTCGATGCGCAGACCATCCAGTGCCTTGCGCCTGCGGACACGGCGCCGGGACCGAAGCGCGTCGAGGTGCAGTTCACCGGCCAGGCCGGCCAGCTCGAGGGCGGCTTCGCACGCACGCCGGCGATCTCGTTCACGGGCCCCGTGCAGATCGGCCAGCCTGCCGTGCTCCGCGCACAGGTGCGCCCCGGCGACTGGGTGGGCTGCTTCTGCTCGTGGCCGCCGCGCACGGCAGGATCCGTTCCGGGTGCGGTGGGCACCCTGTGGCTGTTGCAGCCCACGCCCTGGTACATCGCCCCTGCGTGGCCGCTCGGCGGTTTCTGGGTGACGACGCAGGTGCCCAACGACCCGGGACTCGCGGGCTTCAGCCTGATCATCCAGTCGCTCACCTTCGGCACTGCCAACGACCTCGTGCTGAGCAACGACGTGGTGATCAGCTTCTAGTCCGTTCCGGGCTTGGCGTGCGGTCGGCGGATTCCCACAATCCTGCCATGCGTCCAAGATGCGTCCTCGCTTCCCTGATGGTGCTCGCCTCCACTGCCACGCTGGTTGCGCAGCAGCCGAAGCCAAGTGCCGCAGCGAAGCCCGAGGCCAAGGCCGCAAGGGGACCTGCGCCGCGCGTGTTCGGCACCCCGCTGCGCATGCACCAGAACTTCGCGAGCTGCGTGGCGTGGTCGCCGGACGGCAAGTTGGCGGCTTCGGGTGGATGGGACGGTGTCGTGCAGTTGTTCGACGCGGCGAGCGGCAAGGCGGTGGGCAGGCTGGAGCCGGGCGAGGTGGTGCAGGGCGTCGCCTTCTGTGGCACGGGCGCAACCAAGCTGGTGGTGAAGTGCATGAAGCAGGGGCTGCGCGTCTACGACGTGGCGACCAGGCGCGAGGTGGGGCGGCTCGACGGCGAGTTGGGTCGCATCGCCGTGTTCCCCGACGGCCTCACGGTCGCAGTGGGGACCCGCGCCGGCGAACTCTGGCTCGTCGACGGGGACACCTGTGCCAAGCGCAAGGCTGTCGCCGTGTGCGAGGGCTCGATCGAGACCGTTTCCGTCGCTCCCGACGGCGGGATGGTCGCCTGCAACGAGCTGATGTCGCGCACCGGTCACCTCTACGACGTGCGCGTGGACAAGGTGGTGAAGTCGGTGAAGTGGGGTTCGCTGGCCCCCGAGCAACTCTTCGAGCCGGACGGCAAGGCGATGCTCGTGATCAGCAGCCGCATCGTGCGGCGCATCACGGTGCCCGGCGGGGAGGAGGTCGACAGCTGGCAGCTCGGCAGCACGACCATGTGCGCGACGCTCAGCCGCGATGGCACCCGCCTCTACCTCGGGGACGACGAGGGCGCGGTGGTTTGCATCGATCGCGAGGCCGGCAAGGTCGTGGCCATGAAGCGCGAGCACGTGGATGCGGTCAAGGACCTCGAACTCTCGCCGGACGGCAAGGTGCTGTTGAGCGCGAGCCAGGACCGCACGGTCCGGTTCTGGGCGGCATCGGACCTCGCGGAGCAGCACCTCGCAGCCGCGCACAACGGTCTCGTGCGCTCGGTCTCGCTTGCGGCGGATGGGGCCACGCTGGTCTCCGCAAGCAACGACAACAGTGCGGTCGTGTGGTCGCGCGACGGCAAGCTGTTGCACAAGTCGACCGCGCACGCCTACGCCGCGACGCACGTTGCCCATGCGCCCGACGGCAGCTGGTGGTCGTCCTCGATGGACGGGACCGTGCGGCACTTCGATGCGAAGCACGCCGAGGTGGGGAAGGTCCAGCTGGAGGAAGACGATGCCTTCGTGCAGTCGTTCACGCTCGATGATGCAGGCAAGACCCTGGTGACCGGGCATGCCGACGGGACGGTGCGCTGGTACGACGCAGCGACCGGGGCCGTGCAGCGCAAGGGCTCGGGCCATGAGGGCCGGGTGCTCGCCGTCTGCGCGGCAGGCGACGGCAGTCTCGTCGCCTCGGCCGGCGAGGACGGCAAGCTTGTCGTGTGGGACCCCGCCACGGGGACGGCACGGCACACGCTGGCCGCGCACGAAGGCGGCGTGAGCGGGCTCGTGCGCCTGCCCGACGGGGCACTCGTCACGACCGGCTGGAACCGCGAGATGAAGCGCTGGGATCCTGCCGCGGGCACGGCCACGGCGACGGTGACCGTGGGCGATGCCGACGAGTCGGCGGTTGGAGCGCTCGCGTTCATCGCGTCCCGCAGCCAGCTCGTCACCGCGAGCGCCGATGCACTCCGCCTCTTCTCTGCTGCGGACCTCGTCCAGGTGGGCATGCTGCCTGCACCGCCCGCGGTGCCCTCGTGCCTCGCTGCAGCTGCGGACGGATCCCTGCTGGTCGCGGGTCTCGTGGATGCGACGCTCGCGGCATGGACCCTGCCCGCAGCGCCCAAGGCGCCGGCCAAGGCACCGGCCAAGGCGCCTGCCAAGCCGCAGGCGAAGCCGAAACCGGGCAAGCAGTCTCCCTGACCCCGGCCGCGCCGGCACCAACGACCGCCCATGCAGCCACGTGAACCCGACGAGAAGGCCGCGCAGCTGGAGCGCATGCTCCCGGGGCTGCGCGCCTTCATCCGCCTGCGCGTGGGACCCGATGTGCGTGCGCAGGAATCGTGTTCCGACCTCGTGCAGTCGGTGTGTCGCGAACTCGTCGAGGACTGGTCGGTGCTGGAGTTCCCCAGCGACGCGGCGCTGCGCAGCTGGCTGTTCACCACGGCCCTCAACAAGGTGCGCAACCGGGCGCGCGACCTGCACCGGCTGAAGCGCGACGTGGGGCGCGAGGTGCGCGGTTCGGTGGGCGCCGACCTGGTCGCGGGCTATGCCACGCTGGGCACGCCCAGCCTCGCGGCCATGGGCGTCGAGCAGGTCGAACGCCTGGAGGCAGCCTTCGACCAGTTGCCGGACGACCACCGCGAGGTCATCACGCTTGCGCGCATCGCAGGGCTGCCGCTTGCGGAAGTGGGTCAGCGCATGGGCGGCAGGAGCGCTGCTGCGATCACCATGCTGCTGGGCCGTGCGCTCGCGGCGCTCGGCAGGCTGCTCGGCGAGCCTGCCTCCTGAGGCCTGCGCTCACGTGCCGCCGTAGACGTCCAGGTAGTCCTCCATCGCGGCGAGGATCACCTTGTGGGCATGCTGCTTGTCGTAGGGAACGATGGGCAGCGGCGCCGTGTCGGGCAGCAGCTTGTAGGTCGAGAAGTAGTGGCGCAGCCGTTCGACGAGCACCTTGGGCAACTGGCCGATGTCCTCGACCTCGCCCCAGACGAAGTCGTTGGCCAGCACGGCGATGATCTTGTCGTCGGCCTCGCCGCCATCGAGCATCGTGAGGCCGCCGATCACCTTGGCGTTGAGGAGGATCTCGCGCGCCGTGATCGGTCGCTCGCTCAGCACGCAGATGTCGAGCGGGTCGCCGTCACCCTTGCGCGCACCCTCGGACAGGGCTCCCACCTTGCGGCCGCACAGCGTGCGCGGCACGAAGCCGTACAGGCTCGGCGGCTGGGAGCTAGTGCGCTGCGGGCGATCGACGCGCAGGAACCCGTTCACCTTGTCGATCTCGTACTTCACGAGGTCGAAGGGCGTGATCTCGATGTACGCCTGCACCACGCGGGGCGCATCAGGCCCGGTGGGGATGCCGTGCCAGGGGTGGGGACGCCAGCTGTAGAAGGCTTCGGGGAAGGCCATGGGGGGCTAGCAGGATAGGGACCCACTGGACCAAAGCCAGCGGCGCACCGACCGGGGCCGGTGCGCCGCATCCTGCGTCACGGCGATCAGCGGGTGCCGCCGAGGAACAGTTCTGCGCCATTGGAGCTCAGCACGCCGAGGGCATTGGCACCCGGCGAGAGCGCAAAGCCCTGCATGTAGTAGCGCAGGCCCACGAGCGCAGGGTCGTACCAAATGAAGGCCTGTGCCGCGGTGCTGTCCACCCGGGGCACGAGGTAGGTGACCGCGGGATCGACCCACACCGAGCAGCCAGGTGCACCCAGCGCGTTGAGCGACATGGGCAGCGGGGTGCTGCCCATCTGGGTGCGCGACAGGCCGAGGGCCATGAAGGCGATGCCGCTGCTCGGGAGGCCGCGGATCGTGCCGACCACCTGGGAACTCACCTCGGAAAGGCCGGTGACCTCGAGGCTGAGGGTGCCGCAGCCGGTGCCGAAGTGCGAGTACGAGCCGAAGGAGTGGTGGCCCTCGCGCACCATGAGCGAACCGCCCGCAGTGCCTGCACGCACCGACCGGCCGGCGGCTGTGCCACGTGCCCACGACTGCATGTACACGTTCACCGAGTCGGCGCTGGTGGCTCCGGGCAGTGACAGGCGGAACTCGCGGGCATTGGCGAGGTCGACGCGCGCCGTGACCGGAAGCCACTGGCCCGACTGGCGGTAGACGCACTGCATGCCGGCCCAGGTCGCGCGTTCCGCAGCGGGGATCAGGTTGTCGTCGCGGTGCTGCACGACGACCTGCAGGCTGCGCTCCGCGTACTTCAGGTTCCACTCGCCGAGCCACTGCAGCGGGTTCCAGGACTGCGCGTTGTTGAACACCGGCGTGGCGAACCCGTCGGTGCCGTTCATCGTGGAGGGCTTGGCGGCATAGCTGCCGTAGGCCGGTGCGGGCACCGAGCCGCTGTTGTCCCAGTGGATCCCCGCCATGGTGAGGTTCGTGTCCTCCAGCAGGTTCAGGTTGAACATGCGACCGAGGGTTGGCGTCTCGCGTTCCTCGTCCCAGCGCATGTTGGGGTTCGTCGACTTGAACCAGAAGGTCACCTGGTTGCCGTTGATGCGTCCGTTGACGCGGTGCGCGTTGCCGCTCGCGTCGTAGAAGGTGCCGATGCGGCGATCGACGAGCGTGTTGCCGTAGCCCTGCCACAGCTGCGTGCTGGCGCCCGGGACGTGGTAGATGTCGAGCGTGCCGCGGTGGCCGTCGATGCTCAGGTTGCGGCGGCCGAGCGCGCGCAGCTCGGGCCATGCAGCAGGTGCTGCCGCACCCGTCAGGTGGCACGCGTTGATGCCCTCGGACGCGATGTAGTCGTAACCGAGGTGCGTGTAGCCGTTGGGGTTCGCGGTCGGGCCCCAGCTGTTCTTGACGATGAAGTGGTGGTTCGCGGGGTTCGCGTCCGTGCGGTCGTAGCCGACGATGAGCATCGAGTGGGCGCCGGCGCGCGTGCGGCCGGCAGGGTGCCAGATCGCGGCCGTGTTGTTCATCAGCCCGGACATGACGTGTCCGTCCCAGATCACCTCGAAGCCGTTGCGCAACGCGTTCTCGATGGTCGCCGTGTTGCGCGAGCCTGCTTCGCCGAGGTCGACGAGCCCGGTTGCCGCGTGGTACTGGTTCGCCACCAGCGCCGAACGAGGCAGGTTGGCGGGATCGAGGTTCCACGCGTTGATGTTGCGCTGCGAGTCCCAGTGGATGGAGTTCCAAACGTGGGGCAGCGAGTACTCGCTCAGGCGGTAGGGCATTGCCGACTCGGCCGGTACGCGCATCCAGTGCACCATGTTGTACGCGTGGCCCACGCCGCCGCCGCCGCCCGTGGCGCAGAGCTGGTTCTCGGTGCGATCCGCCGAGCTGATCCAGAACTGCCCGTTCGGTGCGGATGTGGAGTCCCAGTACGGGTGCAGCCACATGAGCTTGCCGATGTAGTTGACGAACTCCTCGGAGAGGTCGAGCTCGGTGCCGAGCCGCTTGTAGCGGGCCTCGAGCGCTGCGGTCGCGCTGAACGCGATGCAGGTGGAGCGGGCGCCCTGGTTCTTGAGGGGCGTCTGGAACGGGTGCAGGTCGACCCGGGTCTGCGCAGCGCAGAACGCGTGGCCGAGGCAGGCGGCGAGGGCGGCGAGGAGGACGTGTTTCATGGTGCTCGGGGATGTCGTTTCCCGTGGAGCACCGTTCCGCCCCGGATCCCACGCGCTTTCCCGGAAAAACGGGTGGATGGCGTAAGGAGCTTGGCGAAAACGACTTCCGTCGATCTGGGGCTCAGCGTCCGAGTGGCCAGAGCAACAGCTCGGCGGGCTCGGTGAAGTAGCCGCCGCCCGCAGCCAGCACACCTCGCTCGGGTAGGGCGAGCACCGCACCCGGTTCGTAGCGGACCGTGTCGAGGGCCAGCAACTCGCGGCCCGCCTGCAGGTCCCAGATGCGGAGCCGCTGGTCGGTGGTGACGAGGCGCTGGCCGTCGGGAGTCACCTGCAGGTGGGTGACGGGCTGGTGCGGGTTGCCGCGGCCGAAGCGCCGCAGTTCGCTGCCGGTCGCGGGATCGAGCTCGACCACGTGGCCGCTCGCGGTGCAGGCGAACAGCGCGCCATCGGGTGCAAAGCCTGCGTCGAGCGGCCCGTCCGCGGTGCGTTCCCAGAGCATCGTGCCGCCGTCGATGGTCCATGCGCGCAGTGCGTACCCCGGGTCGCAGCCCACGACACGCGAGCCCCCAGGGTCGACCACGGTGCGCATGGCGTTGTGCACGGTGCTGCCCGGTGGCGGCTGCATGCGCTGCACCACCTCGAGCCCGCTCGCCTGCAGCAGCACCACCTCGCCGTTGGAACCGCCCACGAGCAGTTGGTCGCGACCGGGACGGAACTGCAGGTCGCGCACCCGCATGCGGCGCGAGGGCAGCGCCTCCCGTTCCGCGCCGGTGCGGGCATCGAGCACGTGGATGCCGCCGCGGTCGGAGGTCACGTAGAGTCGCTCGCCTGCCGGGTGGAAGGCGATGCCGTGGGCCATGCCGCCGCCGAGGTCGCGGGCGAACAACCGCCTGCCGTCGCGCAGGTCCCAGGCCGCCACCTCCCCGCCCAGCGAGCAGGCCGCGAGCACCGGCTCCGTGGGGTGCAGCACCATGCGCATGGTGTTTCCCACCATGCCCTCGAGGGAGCGATGGCGCGCGCGCGGCCGTGCAGGCCAGGTGCGCACGGTTCCGTCCCACGCACAGGTCACGAGCGTGCCGTCGACTGCATGGCCGATGCCGGCGACATAGGCCGAGTGGCCGCGGTGGGCGCCGAGGTCGAGCAGCGTCGTGGCATCCCAGGCGCGCACGCTGCCATCGCTCTGCGCGGATGCCAGCACGCTGCCATCGGGGGCGAAACCGAGTGCGTGCACGAGCGGCGCGCCGGTTGCCTGCGAGGCCAGCAGCCTCCCGTCTCGGGCGTCCCACAGCCGGATCACGCCGTCGCGCGCAGCCGTCGCGAGCAGCGAGCCATCGGGGTGGAACAGCACCTGGCGCACGGTGACGGGATGCGGTAGCACGTGCAGCGTCTCGCGCCGGCCGAGGTCCCAGAGGCGGACCTTGCCGTCCTGGTCGCCGGATGCCGCTCGCGCGCCGTCGGGCGCGATGTCGACGGACCAGCAGAAGCTGTCGTGGCCGCGGAGCCGCGCCACTTCGGCCCCGGAATCGAGGTCGAGCAGCACCAGTTCGCGGTCGTCGGCTGCAAGGCACTGCCTGCCGTCCGGCATGAGGGCAATGCCGCGCACCTGCTGGCTGCCGATGCGCAGTTCGCGCTGCAGGGTGAACCCGCGCGCATCGACCACGCCCAGCCTGCCCTCGGTGCCGCCGGTCACGAGGCGCGTGCCGTCCCGGCTCGCGACCACCTGCACCACCTGCCAAGGGTGCTCACCGTGTCCGGTCACCTCGCCCGTGGCGAGGTCGGCGCAGCGGATGTGGCTCGTCTCCGCGTCGAACCAAGTGGCCTGCGTCCCGTGCACAACGAGGCAGTGGGGGATGTCGAAGCCGGCGGCAAGCACCTGCAGCGCGTCCTCGGACTGGGCCTGGAGCACGTGCCACTCGAGGTTGCGCAACGCCGGCTCGGTGCCTGCGAGGTGCGCGCGCATCGCGTCGGCACGACACGACTCGCCTGCGCTCTGTGCCGCGGCGATGGCTGCTGCATAGGCGTTGCGGGATGCTGCGTCCGCGGATGCGATCGCCCGGTCGCGTGCGTCGGTCACGCGCACCAGGCTCCAGCCGATGGCGGCCGTGCCGGACAACAGGCCGAGTCCGCCGAGCACCGATGCGGCAAACCACGCACGGTGCCTGCGCGCGAACTTGCCGAGCAGGTACAGGGCGCCGGGACGCGCCACGGAGATGGGCTCGTGGTGCAGGTGGCGCTGCACGTCGGCTGCAAGTTCGGCCACGCTGCCGTACCGCTGTTCGCGGTCCTTCTGCAGGCATGCGTGCACGATGCCGTCGAGGTCGCCGCGCAGGTGCCGTGCCAGGTCCTGCACGGTGGTGGCGCGCCGGTGTGCCGCGACGGTGGCCGTGGCCGAGGCCTCGAACGCCGTGCTCGGCAGCGGCGGCTCCTCGTTGGCCAGCACCTGCACCACGGTGCCCAGGCCGCGTGCGCGCAGGCGCCCGGACGAGAAGGGCAGCTCGCCCGTGAGCAACTCGAACAGGATGACGCCCAGCGAGTACACGTCGGTGCGGGTGTCCACGGGTTCGCCCATGGCCTGTTCGGGGCTCATGTACTCGGGCGTGCCCAGCAGCCTGCCCAACTCGGTGGTGCCGACCGCGCCGGGCGCTGCATCCTGCTGCAGCACCTTTGCGAGCCCGAAGTCGATGACGTAGGGCACGAGGCGGCCATCGCGATCGGCCACGAGCACGTTGCCGGGCTTGAGGTCGCGGTGCAGCACCCCGCGCTGGTGCGCGTGCTGCACGGCATGGCACACCTCGAGGAACAGCTGCAGGCGCGCAGCGATGCCGAGGCGGTGTTCGTCGGCACATGCCGCGATGGGAGACCCGGGCAGGAAGTCCATCGCGAAGAACGGCTGGCCTGCAGGCGTGGTGCCGGCATCGAGCACGCGGGCGATGGCAGGGTGGCTCAGCTGGGCGAGCACCTGCCGCTCGGCCGCGAAGCGCTGCAGCATGTCGGGCGTGGTGGCTGCTGCGGACACCACCTTGAGCGCGACCTCGCGCCGCACGGGTTCATGCTGTTCCGCGAGGTACACGGAGCCGAATCCGCCGCGGCCGATCTCGCGCACGATGCGGTAGTTGCCCCATGTCGTCCCTGGTGCGAGCCCAGCGTCCGCGGAACCGGCGAGGTCCCGGACCCCGCCAACCATGCTGTCGGCACGCTGCAGGTCGCGAACGAGCGCAGCGAGGGCCGCAGCATGCTGGGGATGGCGCTGCTGCAGCTCTCGCAGGCCCGCAGCAACGTCGCCGCCGCCCAGGCACAGCTCGTAGATCCGCGCCTCTGCGGATTCGGGCAATGGGCCGTGCGGCTCGGGGGCGCTCGTCATGCGGTGCGGATGGTACCGAACCCGGCGCGCCTGTCCCTCAGCGCTTCACGCCGCGGGTCATCAGGTACGACTGCTTCACGGCGTTGTCGCGGAACCACGGCGCGATCAGCGCCTCCATCTCTGCGCGGAAGCTCGCGATACCTGCTGCGTCGCCCTGCAGGCGCGCCAGCACCTTGCGCATCGGCGGGGA
>JBEATZ010000423.1:0-4350 GCA_041161695.1 Planctomycetota bacterium
CTGGAGGAGCGCGTAGCAGACAGCAAGCCGGCCAGGGGCACCGGGAGACAGGTCGTCCATGACCCCCGGGGAGCGCCAACCGAGCCATGCACGCGACAGTGCAGGTTGCTGCAAGGCAGCGGCGGCGACGCTGTGCCAATGGAGTTCGCTCGGCGGGCTCTTCTCCCCGTCGCGAGCCCCGGCCCGGCTGCCGAGCAGGAGCGCCGCAGCCTCGCGCACCTCCTGGGGGCACGCGCTGTCGTCGAAGGCCCGCTGCGCCGCCTCCACCACCTGCTCGGGCGTCTGGGCTCCCGATCCGAGGTGGCCGAGGAACGCGCCCCGCAGCACGAGGTCTGCGTGCGGGCGACGCCGGTCTGCGGCCAACCAGGGACGCAGGTCGCACGGGAGGGAACTGCCGGACAACAGGGCGGCGGCAACGATGCCGGGATCCTCGCGGTGCACATCCTGGACCAGATCACAAGGAGCACCGCGCGGGGCGACGGCGAGCGCCGCCACGGCAAGCCGCAGCGGCAGCCGCTCCCCACCGCCCACCATGGCGAGGAGGTCGACCGGGGTGTCCCGCTCGAGCGCCCCCAGCACGAGGCATGCCAGCATGCGGTCCTCGACCGGCGAGCGCTGGACCGCCCGGAGCAGGGTGGCGGGGTCCTCTTCGGCCACCGCGGCGAGCACGAGGGCCTGCAGCCGGCGGGTCACCACCGCCCGGTTGGAGGCGTGGAGATCCCATGCCATCGGCGCCGCGGCCTGGCCGAGGGATCGCACCAACTGGATGGCATCCGGGAACCCGCCGCCCCGCGGGTCCTCGAGCAGGTCCCGGACGCGCTGGCGCAGGTCGGGGACGTCGGCGGGCAGCCGGAGGCCCGGGTTCTGGCAGGACAGGATCCCGGCTTGAGAAGCGACGAGGCAGATGCCGAAGAGGATGCATCGCACGACGTCACAACCCAGTCGCAGAGCACGGGAGAGCACGGATTCACCGATGAACGGTTCAGGGGGCATTCTGAACGAGCAGGAAGTCGATTTCCTGCTGCAGGGCACCGAGGACACCGGGCAGGACCAGGAGTCCACCGGCACCGCCCCCGTCGTGACGATGCGAGGCGACCTCTCGCAGATCAGCCTCACGGACATCTTCCAGACGCTGGCCCTCGCAAGGATGGAGGGGCTGCTGCGGCTGCGCAATCCCCTCGAGAACCGGGACATCTACTTCCGCAACGGCAAGGTCCGCATCCTCGTCCCCAACCGCATCATGAGCCGCAGGCTCGGCCAGCGGCTGGTGCAGGTGGGAGCGGTCGAGCCCGAGGCGCTGCGCCAGGCCCTGCTGCAGCAGCGCCGTGAGCCGCTGCCGCTCGGCCAACTGCTGGTGCGCGCCGGTCATGTGACGAACGACTTCGTCGAGGCCATGGTCGCAGACCAGGTCCACGAGGAACTGTTCGCGCTGTTCACGTGGAACTACGGCTCGTTCGAGTTCTTCAAGGGTCACATCGAGGATCGCGCCCTGCGCGACCTCATCGACCGCACGCCCGAGTTCGAGGTCGATGCCCTGCTGCTGGAGGTGGCCCGCCGCTCGGACGAGTGGGAACGGCTGCTCCACGCCATCGGCTCGATCGACGAGGTGCCGGTCAAGACGCGGGTGCCCCAGTCGCTGGAGACCGACGACATGCACCGCAAGGTGCTCGGCGCCATCGACGGCGAGCAGACGTGGCGCGAACTCGGCGAGGGCTGCCTCCTCGCTCTCTTCCAGATCGCACAGGTCGCACGCGACCTGACCGAGTTCGGCTTCGTCACCAACCTGCCGGAAGCCGACCTGGTCGCACTGGCGCGCATGCGCCTGCAGCAGGGTCATCCGAAGCGCGCCCTGTTGCTGCTGCGCGTCCTGCAGCAGCGCCCGGGTGAGCGCGGCGCCGACGTGCTCGGGGGCATGGCCTCGCTGCTGCGCGACTCGGGCGAACCGCGGATGGCGGCAGACCTGCTGCTTCATTCTGCGCAGCTCCACCCGGATCCCCGGCAGGCCGTGGCCCTCGCCCGCCAGGCGCGCGCCATGGCGCCGCGCGAACCCAACGTGCTGCGCTTCCTGCGCTCCACGATCCTCGCGCACGGCAGCGAGGACCCGCGGGAACTCGTCCAGGTCACCATCGACCTCGTGGACGACCTGCTGGACAGCGGCGAACTCGACGAGGCCTCGACCTTCCTCGAGGAGTGCCTCGCCGTCCATGCCGACGACGTCTCCCTCAACATCCGCAAGGTGCGGCTGCTGCACAAGCAGAAGCACACCGAGCGCGCCGTCGAGATCCTGCTGCGCCTCGCCAACAAGTCGCTGGCCGAGGGCCACCAGGACCAGGCGGCCGACCTGTTCGAGCAGGCGCTCAAGATCGACCCTGCCCGCAGGGAGGTGCAGCGCCAGCTGCGCCAGATCAAGAACGACAACCCGGGCCGCTTCACGCGCCTGGTCGCGGCCGGCGCGACCGCGCTGCTGCTGGCGGTGAGCGGTGTCGCCTACCTCAAGACCAGTTCGCGGCAGGCCTATGCCTCGGTCCTCGCCGAGGAGATCGCCGCGATGATCACCGCAGGCGACCTCGAGGGTGCGCGACAGATCGTCGACCGCGCCCGCAACGAGATGGGCTACACGAACGAGATCGTCAGCCTGGAGGAACAGGTTGCCGTCGCCGAGTTCGCCCACCTGGAGGCGCGCCGCAACACCGAGTCCAAGGTCGCCAACGAGCGTCTCGCCGGCGCCGCCGACCTGCTGCAGCGCGGCGAGGTCGGCCAGGCCTTCGCCATCTACACCGAGCTGTACGGCAACCCGCGGCTGTCCGAGAACGTGCGCGACGTCGTCTCGACCCGCATGCAGGCGCTCCTCGCGGACCTGCAGGACATCACCAAGGAGTTCGGCAACCGCCTGCCCGAGCCGCCGACGGAGATCACCGACCGCAAGAACCTCGAGGAGACGCTCGCGAAACTGAAGTCGCGGTTGCGCCCCGACTTCGTGCGCCTGGTGCGCAACTTCAACGCACTCGCCTCTGCGAACGGCCTGCCCGGCTTCATCGAGCAGAACCTCGCCAACGAGCTCACCGAGGCGGCAGCGAAGGCCAAGCCGCTCATGCGCGCCTGTGAGGAGCGCGTTGCCGAGTACGAACTCGCGGTCCGCCGCGCCGAGTCGGAACGCCGCCTCGACCCCCTGTTCAAGGCAGCGGTGGAACGCGCCCGCAACCACGACTTCGCCGGCACGCTGCAGGCCTACCGCCAGTTGGAGCAGGAGCACACCGGCAGCACCGACCTCAAGCGCTACTTCCGCGTCCAGATCGAGCGCAACGCGACGATCGTGCGCTTCCTCGAGACGATTGCCGAGGCGACCGAGAAGGGCGACTTCCCCACCGCGCAGGGCCAGTTCCGCGCCCTGCGCCTCGCGTTCCAGGACGTGCCGTTCGGGAGGATCGCCCGCCTGCCGATGCGGGTCGAGACCACGCCGCCCGGCGCCAAGGTGGTGTTCGGCGGCAAGGACATGGGCGCCACGCCCCTGCAGGTCGAGTTCCTGCCGGACGAGCGCAGCCAGCTCACGATCTCGATGCCGGGCTTCCTGTCCGAGTCGCACGAGATCACGGGTGACGAGTCCGGGCAGCTGAGGGTCGTGCTCTCGGTCCAGCCCGAGCGCGAAATCGCC
This sequence comes from Planctomycetota bacterium, assembly GCA_041161695.1. Taxonomy (GTDB): domain Bacteria; phylum Planctomycetota; class UBA1135; order UBA1135; family UBA2386; genus JBEATZ01. The sequence goes on from JBEATZ010000423.1 coordinate 3,653, forward strand.
CTGGAGGCAACCCTCGACCGGGCCTGCGTGCCACTGCCCGACGGCGGCACCCTCGCCACCGACCGCAGCGGCACCATCACCGCGTTCCAGGCCGACGGCAACGTCGCCTGGCGCTGGAAGAGCGGCGACATCTCCGGCCTGCTCACGCAGCCGGTGGTGCACGGCGAACACGTCTACACCGCATCCATCGACGGCCCCCTGCGCGCGTTGGATCGCAGCACGGGCCGCCAGCTCTGGAGCCTCGACGGGGTGCCCGCAGAGGTCACGCCGGCACTGGCGCGCGGCATCCTGTACGTGGCGACCGTCGACAAGCGACTCTGCAGGGTCCGTGCCGAGGACGGCACGCTGCTCGATGCACAGCCGCTCGCCGCGGCCGCCCTCACGGATCCCTGCGTGCTCGGCGACCTGCTGGTCGTCTGCATGGAGAACGGGACCATCGAGGCCCTGCCCCTCGGCGGCGGACCGGCCGCCTGGCGCTTCCTTGCCGCACGCAACGGACTGATCTGGCCGCACGTGGCTCCCGAGGGGCTCGTCGTCACCACCGAGGACGGCACGCTCGCCCTGCTCGATCCACAGACCGGCAAGCCGAAGTGGCGCACCGAGTTCGCGGAGCAGGTCACCGGGAGCGCCTTCGATCCGCGCCACGGACTCGCCGTCGCGACCCACCGCAACCTCTACCGCTTCGACCCGTCTACTGG
>JBEATZ010000430.1:0-9675 GCA_041161695.1 Planctomycetota bacterium
GCTCGTGTGCAGCCACAGGCTGCACGGCCGCGGCGGAGCCATCCTGCACGCAGCCACGGCGGCCTGCAGGTCGGGGTCGCCCACTGCCAGCACCACCACGTGCGCCTCGGCGAGGTTCTCCACCGAGAGCACGCGCCCCGCACCGCAGAAGCGCACGGCAGCCTCGGTGCGCGCGCGGTCCCGTCCCACGAACCCCATCAACTGGATGCCGCCGCGAACCCATTGCCGTCCGAGGGCCGAGCCCACGCGACCAGGTCCGACGACTGCGAGATGGATGCTCACCGGGCCGGGGATCTTACCCTGCGCCCTCGGCCATCAAGCCGTCCGTCCGCGGCGCTTCCGCCTGGCTGCTGCGCACCGCATCGATCGCGCGACGGCGGTTGCGCTCTTCCTGCCTGCGCTCGAGCTCCTCGAGGTAGTCGTCGTCGATCACCTCGCTCAGGTGGTCGAGGTCGTCGAAGCTCTTCGGCCGGTAGCTCGACCCGAGCTTGCTGGCGGCCTCGATCTCGTCGAAGTAGGCGCGCACCACCGCCTTGTGCAGCTCGATGCGCGTCTCGCTGTTGATGGGATGCGCCATGTCGGCGTGGAGCCGCGCCCGGCCGCGGTCGTCGCGCGGCGCGCGCTCCGGGTTGAGCTGGCATCCGCACTGGTTGCAGTACGCCGCGCGGAGGTGGTTCTTGTGGCTGCACCGGAGGCAGTGGTCGGCGAGCTTGCGGCTCGGCATGGCCACGAACGGTCCCTTGGCGCCCTCGATGATCTTGAGGTCGCGTACCACCACGGCATGGTCGATGGTGACGCTGCAGTAGGCCTTGAGCTTGTTGCGCGGGTCGTCCGTGAGCTTGATGCGGATCTCCGTGAGGTTGAGTCGGGAGGCCGGGACGCGCCGTGCGTCCGGCGTGCGATCGCCGTCAGGGATGCTCGTCATGCCATGCTCCTCGGTGCAGCGACGACCATGCGCACGGACCGGAGCCCGTGTGCGCGGCGCCGGGTTACTGGGCCAGGGGCCAGCCAGACTGCACGGGATCCCGCGGCGCCGGTTCGGCACTGCGGGTGGCCAGGAGGCGGATGCCATCGCCCTGGAGCACCCGGAGGGCGCGGCTCGCGGCTTCCAGCTCGTGCTCGGCCCGGAAGCCGAGGAAGAGAGTGGAGCCGCTGCCGGTCATGCGCACCTCGGGGAAACCCAGTTCGGCGATGCGACGACGGAGCTCGGCCAGTGCGGGACGGACCCGTTCTGCAGCAGCTTCGAGGTCGTTTGCATCATGCCCGTGGCCCTCGGAATCCCTTGCAGGATGGAGGCTTACAGCGGGCACCGTATCTCCCTGCACCGTCGACCGCAAATGCGCCGCGTAGTTTTTGTACACCTCTGCGGTGGGGCATCCGAACGGCGGAACCACCAGCAGGAAGTGGCGCGGCGCCGTGGCAGCAGGCGCGAGTTCGTCGCCGATGCCGCTCCCCCACTGCGAACCGCCGTGGAAGAAGAACGGCACGTCCGCGCCGAGGGCGACGGCGCTTCTCAGCAGGTCTGCTTCGGCCACGGGTCCGTCGCACAACGCGTTGCACAACCGCAGTGCAGCCGCCGCGTCACTGGAGCCGCCGCCGAGGCCACCGCCGTGCGGGATGCGCTTCAACAGGTGCATGCGGAACCGCTGCTGCGAGCCCGATTGCGTGCGGAACAGGCGGATGGCGCGCAGCACCAGGTTGTCGGGCGTCGCGTCGACGAGGTTGCGGGGTTCGTCGGCCTCGATGGTGAGCACGTCGTCGGGACCGTCGTGGCGCCTGGCCCACAGGTCGTCGTGCAGTTCGACCTCGTGGAACAGCGAGTGCAGCAGGTGGTAACCGTCCGCGCGCCTGCCGGTGATGCGCAGCACGAGGTTGAGCTTCGCATGCGCGCGCAGGTGCATGCTGCGCTCAGTCATGGCGCAGCCCCATGTTGTCGAGCAGGCGCACCGGCCGCACGCCGTCCGTGAACCGCGCGGTGACGAGCATGCGCCCGTCCTCGACCGGTCCCGGCGGCAGCGGCAGCAGTTCGGGCTCGCTGCGCAACTCCACGTAGTCGATGGTGGCGCGCGGTTCCGCGCCGATCGTGTCGCGCACGAGCGCCACCAGTCGGTCGCGGTCGCGGGTGCCGGCGGCAAAGGCTGCCTGTGCCGCGCGCAGGGAACGGTGGATCACCGTGGCCGCCTTCCGGTCGGCGCTGCCCAGGTACACGTTGCGGCTCGACATCGCGAGGCCGTCGGGTTCGCGCACCGTGGCGCAGCGCACGACCTCGATCGGGAAGCCGAGGTCGCGGTTCATGCGCAGGATCACGGCGAGTTGCTGGGCGTCCTTCTGGCCGAAGTACGCGCGATGCGGGCGCGCGATGGCGAACAGCCGGGCCACCACCGTGGCGACACCGCCGAAGTGGCCGGGGCGCGCCGCACCTTCCATGCCCTCTGCAGCAGCACCCACAGCCACGTGCGAGCAGAAGCCCGGGTCGTACATCTGCTGGACCTCGGGCGCGAACACGGCATCGACCCCCTCGGCAGCGCACAAGCGCAGGTCGCCCTCGAGGTCGCGCGGGTACGCAGCGAGGTCCTCCCTGGGGCCGAACTGCAGCGGGTTGACGAAGATCGTGGCGGCAACGCGCGTGCACTCGGAGCGCGCGCGGCGCAACAGGCTCGCGTGACCCTGGTGCAGCGCCCCCATGGTGGGCACGAGGCCGACCGTGCAGCCGCCGGCTGTCCAACTGGTGCACAACTCGGCGAACTCGCGCGGGTCGCGCACGAGCCGCGGGCGCACGGTGTTCGGGATGGAAGCTGCAGCGATGCCGAGCTCTGCGAGCGGCTCGGTGACGAACGCGCGCTCGTGGAGGCGCGGGTGCGGCACCACGAGGCCCGCCATGTCGAGACGCTCGGCGCCAAAGGTGAGCAAGTCGAGGTCGAGGGGCCGGGGATGGTTGCGTTGCGCAGGCAGGATGCGTCCGGCAGCGCGTTCCAGTTCCTTGAAGACGCCGAGCAGAGCCTCGGGCGCCAGACGCACCTCGAGTTCGGCCACGGCATTGAGGAACGGGCCCTGTTGCGGGCCGTCCCCCACGAATGCGTACTCGCGGAACGAGGATGAACGCAGCACGCGGATGCCCGGCACGGCGCCGAGGCGCGCGAGGGCCTCGTGCAGGCGTGCGGCACGGTCGCCGAGGTTGCTGCCCAGCGCGACGAGTGCGCGCACCGGATCGACGGGATTGGGGCGCATCGGGCGAGACTCAGTTCATCCCGGGCTCGGACGAGGGCGGGAACTCGCCACCGTCGTCGTCGGTGTCCATCCTGCCGGTCGTGAGGGTGCGGTAGGCGCCGAGGCAGAGGCCCCAGACGACGTAACCCACGGTGGCGAACGCGAGGGCGAACTGCCAGTCGAGCGCGGCGATGCCGATCAGCACCACGAGACCGGCCAGGAACGGGAAGCTGTGGCGGCCACGCACGAGCGTGTAGACGGCATGCGGGTACGGCACGCGGCTCACCATGAGCAAGCCGATGAGCGCCAGCACCAAGGGCATTGCCACGACGATCCAGTCGAACGAAGCATTGGACAGCAGCATTCCCGAGACGACCTTGTCCTGCTCGCCGCGCGTGCAGAAGAGCGCGATGAGCGAGCACACCACCGCGGCAGCGGCAGGCGAGGGCAGGCCCTTGAACTCCTTGTGGTCGCCCTCGTCGAGGCCGGCCTCGACGTTGTAGCGGGCGAGGCGCAGCGCAGCGCAGAGCACGTAGATGGCGGCTGCAACGTAGTAGAGCTTGGGGTGCGCCGGCAGCAGGTGGTTCACGTCGGCCTGCGCATGCCAGTCGATGAGGACCTTGCCCATGAACGCAGGCGCGGCGCCGAAGGTGACCATGTCCGCCATGCTGTCGAGTTGCGCGCCGAACGGCGTGGCCTGGTTGGTCATGCGCGCGATACGGCCGTCGAGGGCATCGAAGATCATCGCCACGAAGACGAGGACGGCGGCCGTGTGGAACAGTCCCACCACGCTGCCGAATGCGGCCCCGGGCGCCACGCCACGCAACGCGTCGGCCACGTAGCTGATGGCGAGGAAGCCGAAGTACAGGTTGCCCAGCGTCACCAGGCTGGGGAGCACGGGCACGTTCTTGAGGGCGCGGAGGCCGCGTCGCTTGCGGCGCAGCGGCGGCAGGTCCTCGAGGCGGGTGGTCATGGCCGCAGGATAGCCGATCCGTTCAGCGTTTCCCCGCGGGCACCCTGCGGGCGAGGAAGTCGGCCAGGGAATCGTAGAGGTGGGCCCTCGTGCCCTTGCGCTCGCTGATGCCGTGCGCCCGGTTGGGGTAGGCGAGGAACTCGAACTTCTTGCCGTGCGCGACGAGGGCATCGACCATCCGCTCGGCGTTCTGGTAGTGCACGTTGTCGTCACCGGTGCCGTGCACGAGCAGGAGCGCGGCCTCGAGGTTGGCGGCGAAGTTGACGGGCGAACAGGCCGCGTAGACCTCGGGCACCTTGCGCGGGTCGCCGCAGTAGCGCTCCTGGTAGATGGTGTCGTAGAGGCCGATGTCGGTGACCGGCGCCACCGACATGCCCGCTGCAAACAGCTTCGGGTACCGCAGCAGCAGGTTGAGGGTCATGGCACCGCCGCCGGACCAGCCCCAGACGGCGCAACGCGCGCCGTCGATCCACGCGTGCTGCTGCTGCAGCGCCCCCACCGCCTGGTTCCAGTCGTGCGAGCTCAGCACGCCGATCTGCTGGTACAGCGCCTTGCGCCAGGCGCGACCCTTGGGCGCAGGCGTACCGCGCGCGTCGAGGGACATCACCACGTAGCCGCGCTGCGTCAGCCAGCGGTGGAACAGGTGGTGCCCGAGCGACCACGTGTCCTTGACGGTCTGCGACCACGGCTCGCCGTAGACGTGGAAGAGCACCGGCCAGCGCTTCGCGCTGTCGAAGTCGGGCGGGTACATGGCCCACCCGTCGAGTTCGACGCCGTCGGCGGTGCGAACCCGGAAGAACTCGTTGCGGCCGCGGGCCAGCGACTCGATGCGCTGCTGCAGCTGCGCGTTGTCGACGAGCATGCGCACCTGCCGGTGCGAGGGCAGCTCGACCAGGTCGATGCGCGGCGCGCGGTCGAAACTCGAGTGGGTGCGGATCGACAGGCTGCCGTCGGGGGAGACCTGGTGCTCGTGCCAGCCCGGCTCCGTGGCAGGGGACAACCGCCGCCACGCGCCGCTCGCGAGGTCGATGTCGAACAGGTACTGCTGTGTGGCGTTGCCGTCGCAGCCGGCCACGTACAACTGGCCCCTGTCGACGTCCGCGTGCACGACGGCCATGACGTCCGCGTCGCCAGGGGTGAGGAGCCGCGCAGGGCTGCCGTCCCAGGGCACCGAGTACGCGTGCCGCCAGCCGTCGGCATCCGAGGTCCAGAAGAAGGCCTTGCCGCCCTGCAGCCAGGTGAAGTCGTCGCGCACGTCGACGTAGGCGGCATCGCGTTCCTCGCGCACGAGGCGCAGCGCACCGTCTGCTGCAGCAGCTGCGTAGACGCGCAGCACGTTCTGCTCGCGCGGCAGCCACTGCACCATCAGCTCGGCGCCGCCGGGGTGCCATTCCATGCGCGCAAGGTAGTTCTCGCGCGGATCGCCGGGGGTCTTCAGCCACGTGGTCGCGCCTCCCGCAGCCGGCACGATGCCGATGCGTGCGGCGGAGTTGGTGGTGCCGGCCTTCGGGTACTGCACCGGGATCGTCCGGCTGTAGGGCCCCGACAGGTTGTCGATCATGAGGAACTCCCCCACGCCCGACACGTCGAGCTGCCAGTAGGCGATGCGCGTGCCATCAGGGCTCCAGCGGAAGCCATCGCGGCAGTCGAGCTCCTCCTCGTACACCCAGTCGAACGTGCCGTTCACGAGGGTCGCCGAGCCGTCCGACGTGAGCTGCGTGCGCACGCCGGTGGCCGCGTCCTCGACGTGGACGTTGTTGGCGCTCACGTAGGCCACGCGCGTGCCGTCGGGCGACCACTTGGCGAACATGAGGCTCGACGGACCGAGGCCGCTGCCGAGCCGGCGCGGCGGCTCGGTGCCGGCCAGGGTCAACACGTGGTAGTCGCCGCGGGTGTTCTGCCGCCACACGCGCTGGCTGTCGGTGTAGAGCAGCACCTTGCTGCCGTCCGGCGAGAACGCGTAGTCCTCGATGCGCAGCGGCCGGTCGCCGCCGGCGGGAACGAGGCGTGCGGCAGGCAGAAGGACCGTGCTCGCGCCGCTGCGCGCGTCGACGCGGTGCAGTTCGAGCGCATCCCTGCCGCCGCCGGCTCGTTCCAGCGTCGCGTAGTGGCTGCCGTCGAGCCATCGCGCGGGCCCGAAGCGCTGGGCCGAGAACTCTGCCGAGGTGATGCGCCGCGCATCGAGCTGGCCCGGGTCCTGGGCAACGACGGCGAGGCAGGAGAACGACGCAAGGAGCGCGGAGGCGAAGTGGCGCATCGGCGCACTCTAGCCCGCACCGCGCAGGGACTGCAGCAGCGCGTGGCTCAGGTCAGTCCAAGCAGCAGGCCGATGGCATCCGGCCAGAGTCCCAGCACCACCACGGCGGCAACACAGGCAGCGAGGACCGCGACCGGGCCGGCAGAGGGGCGCTCGGGCGCAGCTTCGGCACCCGGTGCAGCAGGTGCGAGCAGGACTGCGCGCACGACCAGCAGGTAGGACCAGGCGCTCACAGCCGTGGTGAGGGCCAGCACCAGGGCGCCGGCAGCCACGGTGCGCGAACCGGCCTCGGCGAGGCCGGACTCGAAGGCCTCGCGCAGGACCGACCACTTGGCGAGGAAGCCTGCGAGCGGCGGCACCCCCATCAGGCTGAACAGGAAGAGGCACAGCGCGACCACCACGCCGGGCTGGGTGCGCACCGCCCCGGCCAAGGCCGCGAGCGAGGCGCTGCCGCGGCTGCGCTCCAGCCACTCGATGCAGGTGAACGCGCCGAGCGTGGCCGCGCCGTAGGCGAGCAAATAGTAGGCAAGTGCGGCCTTGGCGCTCGCATCAGGGAGACAGGCGAGGGCCAGCACCATGGACCCGGCATGGCCGATCGAGCTGAACGCGAGGATGCGCTTGGCATCGCGCTGCACGAGTGCCACGAGGGCGGCAACCAGCAGCGAGGCGATGGCGACAGCGGCGAGCGCGGTGCCGAAGGCGGCATGCGAGGCAATGCCTGCAGGCAGCAGCACGTCGGCGAGACGCACGGCCACGGCCACCAGGGCGAACTTGGGCACGGTGGCGAAGACGGCCACGCTCGTCGCAGGCGCGCCCTGCCAGGCATCGGGCGCGACGAAGTGGAAGGGGACGAGCGAGAGCTTGTACGCGAGGCCGACCGAGGCGAGCAGCAGCGCACCCACCGCGGCGGTCGGCACGGTGGACGTGAGGGCGGTGGCGATGCCGCCGAAGCCGAGTTGGCCGCTCAGCCCGTACAGGTGGCTCATGCCGAACAGCGTGAGCCCGCTGGCGATGCCGCCGAACAGCACCAGCTTCATGCCTGCCTCTGCCGCACGCCGGTCGCGGACCCGCCAGGCGGCAAGGACGCAACTCGACAGCGAGATGGCCTCGAGGCCGAGCCAGAGCGTCACGAGGCTCGACGAGCAGGCGACCACCATGCTGCCGAAGGCAGTGCCGAGCACCATCGTGGCCCACGCGCCGGCGTCGCCGTGCCGGCTGGAGTCCCGCGACCCGGCCAGCAGGGCGAGTGCCGTGGCAGCGAGGATCGCCGGGCGCGCGAGGCGCGCCATCGCGTCGACCACGAGCATGTCACTTGCATGGGGCGCGTGGTCGGTGAAGCAGCAGGCCAGCGCCACGAGCGTGCCCAGCAGGGCCACGTGGACGGCGAGGCGCGAGGCCGGCCGGATCATGTCGGCCGCGAGGGTGGCGAGCACGGCGCCGCCCATGGCGAGTTCCGCCAGCGGGATCATCGCCCAGCCGTGGAGCACCTGGTTCACGGGCGCACCTCCTGCAGCAGCGCGGCAAGGGCCTCGGTGCAGGGGCGCAATGCATCGGTGAGCAGCGAGGGCGCCACTCCCAGCAGGACGATGAGTACGACGAGCGGCGCGACCGAGGCGACCTCGGCACCGCGGATGTCGCCGAAGGATGCATGGTGCGCGTGCACGAGCGGGCCGCCGCTCACGCGCTTCACCATCCAGAGCAGGTAGGCGGCGCTGAGGATCACCGAGGCCGCGGCACCTGCGCCCATGACGGCAAACGCGCCACCGCTGCGGAACGAGCCGGCCAGGACGAGGAACTCGCCCACGAAGCCGCTGAGGCCGGGCAGCCCCGCGCCGGCGAGGGCGGCGAACAGCAGCAGCCAGGCGAAGCGCGGCATCACGGTGGCGATGCCGCCGAAGCCGCCGATGTCGCGATGGTGCGCGCGCTCGTAGAGCACGCCCACCAGCAGGAACAGCAGCGACGAGCTGAGGCCGTGGGTCACGGCCTGCACGAGTGCGCCGTTCATGCCCTCGGCGGTGCCGGTGGCGAGGCCGAGGATGCAGAAGCCCATGTGCGCGACCGAGCTGTAGGCAACGAGGCGCTTGAGGTCGGACTGGCCGAGCGCCACCCACGAGGCCCACAAAATGCCGGCCACGCCGATCCAGCCCAGGGTGGGCGCGAGCGCCACGGCATCGAGCGGGAAGAACGGCAACCCGATGCGGTGGATGCCGTAGACACCGAGCTTGAGCAGCACCCCGGCGAGCAGCACCGACACGGCCGTGGGCGCCTGCACGTGCGCGTGCGGCAGCCACGTGTGCAGCGGGAACGCCGGGATCTTCACGAGCGTGGCGAGCAGCACGGCCAGCAGCCCGAAGGCCGACAGCGACATGCCGAGGAAGGTCGAGTCTGCCCAGTGGCGCCAGAGCAGCGACAGGTGGCGGATGTCGAAGCCCCTCGGTACCAGCACCGTGGCGGTGCCAGCGGCATCGGTGGTCACCTTGAGGCCGTGCACCATGGCGCCGCCATCGGTGCCGTGCGCGGCGAGGACCGCCTTGTCCACGGTTGCCGCCATGCCGCCCGCGGGCACTGCGTTCCACAACGCCACCAGCAGCACCAGCAGCAGAACGCTGCCGGCGAGGGTGAACACGAAGAACTTGAGGGCCGCGTAGCGACGCTGGGCGCCGCCCCAGATGCCGATGAGCGCCAGCATCGGCACCAGCATGACCTCCCAGCACACGTAGAAGACCAGCAGGTCGAGCGTGATGAACACGCCGTTCATGCCGGCGAGCAGCACCAGCACGAGGGCATGGTAGGCGCGCGGCATGCGCGACTCGTGCCACGCGGCCAGCGTCGCGCACAGGGTCACGAGGCCGCTGAGCGCGAGCATCGCGGCGCCGAAGGCATCGACGCCCGTGGTCCAGTTGGCGCCGAGGTCGGCGCTCCATGCGTGCGTGGTCACGGCGCGGAAGCCGGCCGTGGGCTCGGCGTGAAACCACGCGAGCAGGCGGGCGCCCGCGACCAGCGGCACGAGCGATCCCGCGAGCGCGAGCCAGCGCGCATGGCGCGCCCCGCTGACCTGCGGCAGCAGCAGGCACGCCAGTGCCAGCAGCAGTGGCCCGAACACGGTGATGCCGAGTCCTTCGAACATCAGCGCAGCACCTCCAGCAGCACGGCGGCGCCGCACAACACGGCAACGAGGACGTAGGTGGTCAGGCGGCCGGCGTGGAGCCGGGCGCCGGTGCGGCCGAGGGACGCGAGG
>JBEATZ010000474.1:0-5684 GCA_041161695.1 Planctomycetota bacterium
GTCTCGTCCTGGATGTCGAGGCGCGTGAACTTGCCCTGCCGCACCGGCGTGGACTTGAGGCGCAGGTTGCTCATCAGGTCGAGGCCGATGTCCGAGCTCCGCTCGTCCATGCGCGACTTGAACACCACGTACTGACCGGGCGCGAGGCCGTCGATGCGGTAGAAGCCGTTGCGGTCGGTGGTCGCACTCTTGAACGACCCGGCATTGAGGCTGAAGGCCACGATGAGTGCGTCGGCGAGCGGACGCATGCCGTAGCCGGTCACCGTGCCCTCCACGCCGCCGCCCGCGTCGAGCTGGATCTGCACGTTCTCGGTGGGCTTGTCCTCGGTCACCTCGACGTCGCGTGCGGAGGCCTTGGCGAGGTCGGGATGCCGCGCCGTGAAGCGGTACTTGCCGGTGCCGAGCGCCTCGATGCGAAAACGTCCCTGGCTGTCGGTCACCGCGCTGCGGCCGTTCGTCATCGACGACATCGCGAGGAAGTCGAAGTCCTCGCCGTCGACCTGGAAGTCGAACATGCCGCGGCGCTGGCCGGCGTCGCGCTGGCGGTAGGCGGTGACCTGCGCGTCACCCACGGGCTGGCCCGTGGCCGCGTCGACCACCGTGCCGCTCACGTACGTGCCGGGCTTGATCGTGAACACGAGCTCGGCGCTCGACTGCCCCGGCGCGAGGTCGACCTCCTGGTTGTCCGGGTCGAGGAAGCCGTCGGCGCGCACGCGCACGCGGATGCGTCCCGGCGGCAGGCCGCGCAGCTCGAAGGTCCCGTCGGCTGCTGCCACCTCGCGCCAGTTGCCGTCCATGCCGCGGTCCATCATGTTGGTGCCGTCGGCGAGCTGCATGGTGCCATCGGCTCCCATGTTGCGGTTGCGGCGGTTGCGCCCCCCGCTCCACGAGGCGCCTGACCATCCGTCGTTCTGCTGTTGCGGTGCAGGTGCGGGCGTCGCGCCATCCTTGGCGGGTTCGGGCTCCTTCGGGATCTGTGTCGTGCGCGTGTCGACGCGGAAGCGCGTCATCGGCTTGCCGTCGGCAAGGAGCACCTTGCCCTTCACCACCGCGCCGCGCTGCAGTTCGACCTCGACGTCCTTGGCATCGAGCTTCACGCCCATCTTCACGGCGGTCGTGAAGCCGGGCTTGCTCGCGGTGACCACGAGGCGTTCGCCCGACATGCCGTTGGCCGTGAACCGGCCCTCGGCATCGGTGGTCACCTCGATGCGGCGGATCTTGAGCGCCATCTTGAGGAACTCGGGGTCATTGGGCCGCTCGAAGGGCCGCACCTCGACCTTCGCCGAGGCGATCGGCTGCTTCTGGTCGTCCACCACGCGACCGCTGACCGTTGCGCCCTCGCCGAGGCGCAGCTCGAGGTCGTCGTAGAAGCCGCCGTCCACCACGGCGCGTTCCTCGATGTTCGAGGGCGCCTGCCCGTCGGCCGCGGCCATGAACGCCACGCGGCCCGCAGCCACGCGCTCGATGCGGAACATGCCCTGTGCATCGGTGAGGACCGGCTCGGTCCTGCCGTCGGACGAGAACAGGATGCGGTTCACGTCGAGGTAGACCATCGCCACGTTGGCGCCGGCGACCGGTGCACCCGCGCCGTCCACCACGCGGCCCCCGACCGTCGCGCCGGGATGCGCCCGCAGCACGATCTCGGTCACTGCGCCCTCGCGCACCTCGACGCCGTACTGCTCCTCGAGGGCAATCGTCTTGCCCGAGGCGCCGAGGGTGTAACCCGCGCCGGGCGGCACGCCGGGCAGGTCGAAGCGCCCCTGGTCGTCTGCCACCGTCTCGAGCCAGCGGTAGTTGCGTTCGGTGATCTGGCCGAGGAAGGCATTGAGGCCGGGGCGCAGGTTGACCATGGCGCCTCCAGCCGGCGCCCCGTCGGGGCCCAGCACGATGCCGCGCACGCGGCCGCCGGGCGAGGCGCGCAGTTCGATGCCCTCCTGCACGTCACCTGCGGCGAGGCGCGCGGTGCCCGGGGTGCGCACGTAGTGCCCGTCGCTCCGGCCGTCGAGGAAGACGCGGCCGTCGGGCAGGCCGGTGATCTCGAAGGTCCCGTCCGCCTGGCTCAGCCCGCGGCCGAGGACCTCGACGGGCTGGTACGTCTGCTCCCACATGCCGCCCTGGAACAGCCCGCGGAAGCGGGTCTCGAGCCGCTCGAAGGACGGCAGCTTGCGGGTGACCACCACCTCGATGCCCGGCAGGGGGCCGCGCGTCCGGGTGTCCACCACGGTGCCGCGCACGCTCGCGCCCGTGCGGCCCGGGGCGCTGTTGCGCTGCACCGCCGCGACGTCGGCCCCGGCGGGCGCCTGCTCACCCGCGCCGAGGGCGCCTGCAGCAGCATCGCCGCCGGCCGCGGACGTGGTCGCGGCACCCGGCAGGGGCGCGACCTCGACGTCCTCGCCCTGGAACCACAGGAACGCCAGGGCGGCGAGGACGGTCGAGACCAGGAGGGCGGGCAGGGCGCGGTTCGGCATGGGCAGGGGCGTCGGCGGTTGGCAGGTGTGGCCGGACCGGGGACTGGGCTTGTCGCGGTTCGCGTCCGACGGGGTGCCAGATGCTCAGGGGACGGGGGCGGCGAGGGGAAGGTCGAGTTGGAAGACCGTGTGCCCCGGGGCGGATTCGAGCAGGACCAGCGCGCCACCATGGGACTCCACGATGCGCCTGCAGATGGCGAGCCCGAGCCCGGTTCCCGAGGTGCGGGTGGTGAAGTAGGGCTCGAACAGCCGGGCCTGGACCTCGGTCGGGATGCCACCCCCATCGTCCTCGACGAGGCAGCGGAAGGTGCCGCCCGCGACGCTGCTCGTGAGGAGCATCCGGCGCGCGCCGGCCTGGGCGGCATTCTGCACGAGGTTGGTGAAGACGCGCAGTAGTTCGCGGCGATCGACCGAGAGCGCGGCGCCTGGCGCGTTCGCGGCGATGGCAAGATCGAGTCCGCCCTCGAGCAGCGCGCCGCAGGCGATGCGCACGGACGCGAGCAGTTCGTCGGCGAGCACGACCTCGCGCCAGGGCACGGGCGAACCGGCGAACTGGCGGAAGTCGGAGGCGATGCGGTCGAGGATCTCGGTCTGCACCATCACGGTGGAGGCGAGCCGGTCCGCGATGGCATCGGCGCGGGGGTCGCCGTCGCGCCGCGCGCGCAGCAGCAGCTCGGCGGCCATGCGCATGGGCGTGAGCGGGTTCTTCACCTCGTGCGCGACCTGGCGCGCCATCTCCGCCCACGCTGCCTGGCGCTCGGCGGCCTTGATGCGGTCGCGGCCGTCGGCGAGGGCCACGGCCATCGAGTTGAAGGCGCTCCCCAGCTCGCGCAGCTCGGCGGTGCCGCTCGCGGGCACCTTCACCTCGAGGTTGCCGGCCGCAACCTGCCTGGTGCCGTCGAGGAGTTCGCGCACCGGACGCACGATCGCGCGCGATGCACCGAGCGACCATGCGGCGAGGACCGCCGCCAGCAGCAGCACGGCGACGAGGAGCGCGCGCGCAAAGGCCTCGCGCGGTGCGAACAACTCGTCCGCGGGCACGGCGATGCCGAGCCACCAGCTGCGGGCGTCCTCGCCGAACCTGCGGAAGCCGCAGTGCCACGCAGCGCCATCGATGCCCGCGTACTCGGTGCGGCCGCCGGGCGCGGCAAGGACGGCCTCGCGCAGTTCGGCGGGCTCGAGCACCGTGCCGTATGCGGACCGATCGGTGTGCGCCTGCACGGTGCCGCTCGGGTCGACGAGGAAGACCTGCGCGCGAAGGTAACCCGCCTCGCGGCTCAGCACGTCCTTGGCTCCGTCGAGGATCTGCTGCACCTCGGGCCAGCGCACGAGCGCGAGCAGCGCGCCGGGCGGGCCGTCGCCTGCAGGGACGTCGATCACGAGGCCGAGGTGGTGGTCCGCGGGATTCTGGGAGCGGATGCCGAGCCCGCGGTGCAGCAGCGGGCTGCGCATCCAGGGCAGCCAGAAGGCACCGCCCTCGCGCTGGGCGCGGACGAACCAGGCCTGGTCCGCGACCGATCCGGGGACCAGCGCCTCGCGCTGGGACTGCGTGGCGCGGTCGAGCAGTTCTCCGTCCTGCCAGTACACGACCCTGCCCGACGGATCCGCGAGCAGCAGCAGGTCGAGGTAGTTGTCGAGCAGGTCCGGCACGAGCTCCACCTGCTCGGCGAAGCCCTCGCGCCGCGACGGAGTGGCGAGCGCGCCGCGCGCCATCTCACGGACGACGCTCGTGGCCTGGAAGATCTGCTGCAGGCGGCTGTCGATCTTCCCGGCGTGGTCGGCGGCGAGCTGGGGCAGGAACACGCTGCCGAGTTGCGTGTCCACGAGTCCGCGCACGCCCCGCAGAGCGAACCAGCCGAACACGAGCAGCGGCACCACGGCAGTCGCCAGCAGGGTCAGGAGGAACCGACCTGCGAGCGAGCGAGGCGCCACGTTCAGCCGTTCGTGGCAGGCGCCTGCATCGCAGCCTTGATCCGCTGGATGCGGTCCCGGACGTCTTTGTAGCCGGGGTAGAACAGTTCGACGCCCTGGTAGGCCTCGAGCGCAGCCTTCATGTCCTTCGCGGCCTCGGCGGCCTCGCCTGCGGCCCACGCCTTCTCCGCCTCGGCGATCTCCGAGCGCACGCTCGCGCACCGGGCCTTCACGTCCAGCAGGCCGTCCGGCCATGCCTTTTCGAGCGCCTCGTAACCTGCGAGCGCCTCGGCCTTGCGGCCCTGCAACTCGAGGTCGCGCGCCTGCTGGTATGCGACCTCTGCCTCGCGCCGGCGGTTCTGCAGCAGCGCGTCGTTGATCACGGCCTTCTCGAGCACCGTGAGCACGAAGGCCTCCTCGAGCATGGCGCGAGCCTTGTCGAAGCGGTTGTTGGCCGAGTGCATCATCGCCTGGGCGAGCAGCCCTCCGGCCTGGACCTCTTTCTCCATGTGCGCGATGCGGTCGTCGATCGCCTCGAGCGACGGATCCAGCTTGCGCGCGGAGCGGTACTCCATGAGTGCTGCGCCGTAGTAGCCCTCTTCCTCGGCCAGCCTGGCGCGATCGAGGGTCTTCTGGGCGAGCTGGCGCGCAGCGCGCGTGCGCAGGTCCTTGGCATCCTCGCGGGAAGGGTCCTTCTCGAGTGCGGCACTCGCGTGCCAGTCGACCTCGACCCAGCGCAACTCGGGGAAGCGGCGGACGGCTTCGAGGAAGTGCTGCTGGGCCTCCAGGTGCATGGCGGCGAACGTCGCACGCACGCGCTCGATGCCCTCGAGCGCAGGCTTGTGGTCGGGCACCCAGGCCGCGGCCTCCTGGTAGTGCTTCAGGGCCTCCATGGGCTCACCGAACGCCATGGAGCGGTTGCCAAGGGCCGTGGCCCGCTGGGCCAGCTTGCCGCGGGCGCGCACGACGAGGGCCGAGACCACACGGTTGTCCGGGTGGGTCTCGCTGGCCTCGGCCAGCAGTTCGAGGGCATCCTCCTCGCGGTCGAGGAAGACGAGCCGCTGGGACTCGTGGACGAGGTAATCGAGCCGCGCCTCACGCCATGCGGCGAACAACTCGGGGTCGCCGCTGGTCGCGCCGCCGGCGTCCTCGAGCGCCGCGAGGGCGAGGTAGTAGTTGCCGTCGATGGCCAGTTCGCGGCTGCGCTGGAGGGCCGAGGAGGATCCGGAGCAGGCCACCAGCAGGCAGCAGGCGGCCGTTGCCAGCAGGCGGATCGGGGCAGGACGGTTCATGCGGGTTCTGCGG
>JBEATZ010000493.1:0-12327 GCA_041161695.1 Planctomycetota bacterium
CGAGGCCACGGTGGTGTTCGTTCCGCCGTCATCCCTCCTCGACGACACCTTTGCCCACCTGAAGGCATCTGGATTCCGGGAGCTTTGAGCGGGCCGCGCCGCGGGGCACCTTGCGGGGTCAGCCTTCTTGTCGCAACCTCTGGCACCCCAACCGACGGAGAACACCCCATGCGAGCACTTCCCCTTCTCCTCGCCCTCGGCCTCACGGCCACCGCGGCCTTCGCCCAGGCAACCTGCAGCGCGGGCGCGAGCCCGGTCCTGACGATTGCCACCCAGACGCCGTTCGGCGGCAACAGCCTCTACGGCCACCCCAACTTCCCGAACCCGGCGAGCCCGACCTATCCGGGCTTCAGCTTCCTGTTCGACCTCAATCCCAGCGTCGCGATCACGGTTTCGCGCGTGGATCTGCGGTTGTTCGACGACGGCGGCGTGGTGGACCTCGGCAACGGCACGACGGTGAACATGCCCAACCAGGTGGGCGCACAGACCACCGTGACCTGGTACGTGCAGCCTGGCGTGACGTGGGTCGGCAGCGAGACCAACCAGTCGCTGTGGCTTCCCTACGGCACCGGCACCCTCACCGTGGGCGCGAACAGTGCGGACTCGCCGATCGTGTTCAGCACCCCGCTGAGCTTCCCGCCCGGCCAATGGGCCTGTGCGCTCGTGGTGAACATGCCCACGACCGGCCCGGCCCCGGGCCCGCTGCACCCGATGCTCGACCCCAACACGGGCGGCGTCGTTCCCTCGTACGGCAACTCGGCGATGACCTGGACCAACGTCCAGTTCCAGCGTGAGTCGTGGACGGCCTCGCTGGCCCCGCCCCTGCACAAGCAGAACATCGAGATCCACTACGCGACGCAGACGGGCTACGCCAACTGGACCAGCTTCGGCACCGGCTGCATCGCGCCCAACGCCCCGGTGCTGGGGCTGACCGCGCGCCCGATCCTCGGCACGACGATCACGTTCCGCACGACGGGCATCCAGGCGGGCACGCAGTTCGTGTTCTGGGTGTTCGGCTTCGCCCCGGACGCAACGGGCTCCTCGCTCGCAGGCTTCGGCCTGCCGGGCTGCAACCTCTACCTGCAACTCGGACCGGGCCTCGTGACCAACGTGTCGAACGTGACCTTCGGCCTGTCGACGGTCTCGCTCGCGCTGCCCAACACGCCCTCGCTCAGCGGCGTGGTGCTGTACGGCCAGTCGGCGCCTGCGACTCCGGGCCTCCCTGCCGGCTTCGTCGCCAGCAACGCAGTCTGCGTTGCCGTCGGCCAGGTCTGAGCACGACCAAGGCGGGGTCGCCGAAGGGCGGCCCCGGCACCGTCGCGATCAGCCGCGCGCCATGGCGCGCCAGCGGTCTGCGAGCACGTTGACGGGTTCGG
Source organism: Planctomycetota bacterium (assembly GCA_041161695.1). Lineage (GTDB taxonomy): Bacteria > Planctomycetota > UBA1135 > UBA1135 > UBA2386 > JBEATZ01. Next base: position 1,377 of record JBEATZ010000493.1, read on the forward strand.
TGAGCAGATCGGCCACGCCCATCCTGCCCAGCATCGCCTCGTCGAAGCTCGGCTCGGTCTCGGTCACGGCATCGGTGAGGGCCGCGAGACGGTTGCGGTAGGCGCTGAGGACCCCGCGCATGGTGCGGGGGTCCAGGTGGTCGGCGAAGCGCACGTGCACGAGGGTCAGGCCCGTGGTGCGTCCGTGCTCGACCTCCGGGACGAGGATGACCGTGCGCCCGTCGCTGCGGCCCCGCGCGACGAAGCACAACCGCTCGACCGCGACGAGGTGCTTGGTGCCCTTGAGCACGGGGTTGGCGCTGGTGCGCGAGGGCAGTGTGGCCGCGATGCCGCGCTGTTCGAGGACGGCAATGCGCGCCTCGCCCGACTCGGGATCGCCTGCGATCCGGTACCGCGTCGAGCCGGTCACCTCCAGCACGGCTGCATCGAGTGCCGCGAGGGCCCGCAGGTCGCGGTACCCGAGATGGTCGCGCGCGGCGCCTGCGGACAGCACGGCGCGCACGAGCGGTGCGGCGAGCAGCGCCTCGTCGGCGCGCGAGATGCCCACGGTGACGGTCTTGGCCTGGTGCTTGATCGCATCGACAGGCCTGGTGAGCTGGTCGATGGCGCGCGTGAGTTCCTCGGCCAGTGCATCCACGATGGCCCCGGGCGCACCGGGTTCTCCGAACTCGATGGCATAGCTGTCGATCGGCACGATGCCCATCGCGTAGCCGAGCAGCGAGGAGAGCCTGACGCCGGTCGAGGGCGACAGCACGCCATCGTACCTGCCCTGCGCGAGCCCTCGCCGGTACGCCTCCCAGTGCGGCTGGAGCCGCGGCGCCAGGCTGGCGAGCAGGCTGGTGCGCAGCAATGGGTCGTCGACGACCTGCTCGATGGCGCCGCGCGCCGCGCGCAGCGGCAGCGCGAGGCTGTCGATGGCCAGAGCCGCGCGGTAGCCGAACAGGTGCCCGGCCATGGTGCTGAGGATGAACGCCAGCGCGCCATGGGTGGGGGGAACGTGCACGACGGCAGCTGCCGCCGTGAACCGGTCCTCGCCGCGGGTGGCGATCACCACCGGCATCGCCTTGTGGGCGCGGAAGATGGCCACTTCCTTGGCCACGTCGTCGGCCGTCGAGCCCGTCAGTCCCGCTGCGCACACGAGCACGAGCGGCTCGCTCGACAGGTCGATGTGCTTCTTGTCCTCGGTGGCATCGCAGGCCATCGACTTGTAGCAGAGCTCGCTGAGCTTGATGCGGATCTCGGCAGCAGCCACGCGGTTCGGGCCGTTGCCGACGAGCGCCCAGTGCTTGCGCGGCGGCGCCACCCGGGCCGCGATCGCGGCGATCGTGTCGTCCTGGGCCAGAACCTCGCGCATCCGCTGCGGCAGTTCCTGCAGCGCGGCGAGGATCTCGTGCTCGCCGCGGTCGTCGGCGACACCAGCTGCGCGCGCCACGGCGAGCGCGAGGAGCCAGCCAGCCGCACACTGCGCGTAGAAGGCCTTGGTGCTCGCCACGCTCATCTCGATGTCGCGGCCGTCGCTGGTGAACAGCACGCCATCGGCCTTGTCACAGAGGTCGCTGCCGCGTCGGTTGACGATGGCGAGCACGGCGGCGCCGCGCTGGCGCAGCAGGTCGACGGTGCGGTTGGTGTCCGTGGTGGTGCCGGACTGGCTGATGGCGACGACCAGCGTGTCGCTCATGTCGTCGCGCAACCCGAAGCCAGAGAGTTCGGTGGCAGGCAGGGCACGCACCTCGATGGGAGCCCGCGAGAGGACCTGTTCCAGCGCCGCGGCCACTGCCTGACCGGCGACGGCAGCGGTGCCCTGGCCGATGACGCGGATCCTGCGGTAGCGACCGGCTGCGAGGTTGGCGGCAACGGCATGCGGCATCGCGCTCGCCGGCAGCGCGACCTGCAGTCGGGACCCGTGCATCACGATCCTGCCGCGCAGCGTCTTGTGGAACGACCCCGGCGACTCGCTGATCTCCTTGTGCAGGAAGTGGCGGAAGCCCGCGCGGTCGATGTCGCGCGTCGTCACGCTGGCGCGCGTGAGGTTCGTTGCGGCAACCGGCAGGGGCGTGCCGTCGTAGGCCATGCGCGCGATGCCCTCGATGGTCCCCGCGCGCGCGCGGTCGAGCACGATCACCTGGCCCCGGCTCGCCGTCGCATTCTGCGGGTTGCCCGGCGTCTCGCCGTCCATGCGCAGGTACGTCGGACACTCCTCCACCACGCCATAGGGCTCGCTCGCGACGACGAAGCCGTCCTCGCGCAAGCCTACGTACAACGCCTGGCCGGAGCCGCGCAGCGCGAGGCACATGCGGTGCGCATCGGACGCTGCAGCCGCGGCGATGGCCACCGAACCCTCGAACGTCGCCACCGTGCGGCGGAAGGCCTCGGCCAGTTCGGTGCCCTGCTCGAGCTCGCGGCTCACCAGGGCGGGGATCACCTTCGTGTCCGTCGTGATCTCGTCCGCGATCGCGAGGTTGTGCCGGCGCTTCAGTTCCTCGTGGTTGTCGACGTCGCCGTTGAGGACGGCGAGCACGGCATGGCGGTGCGTCACGCCGAGTTCCTGCTCGTTGAGCGGGTGGGCGTTGGGTTCGCTGATGATGCCGATGCTTGCCCACCGCGTGTGCGCGAGCACCATCGCCTCGGCGCCTGACTGACGGAGGGCCCACTGCAGCAGTTCGTCGTCCGTCATGGCGGTGCGCAGGGCGCGCACGTTGTCACCCAGCTCGCCGATCTCGGCTGCGTGCTTGTAGACCAGCTGCAGCACGCCGTTGCCCACGCGCACCGAACGGTTGGTGAAGAGCTCGTGGTCGCGCTGCTGCAGGGCGGCGCGGACGAGCGGATGGTCGACGTCGATGCCGGTCACGAAGACGCCGATGCCGGCGGAGTCGCGGCCGCGCACCTCGAGGCGATCGAGCGAGCCGAGCGCCACCTGCAGCGCCGAGAATGCGGCAACGGCGCCCGCTGCCAGCTTCGTGGTTCCGGCCAGTGCGGCCACGGCGCGCGCGTGGGGCACGCGGTCGCGCAGCAGGGCCCAGCAGGCGTCCTTGAGCGCCAGCATGGCGGCATTGCGCTGCTCGAGGTCCGCTCCAGCCGCGTCCTGACGGTCGAAGGCGGCTTCGATCGCGTCGATGCGCTGCTGCAGTGCGACGAGTGCGAGTTCGGCTGCATCCAGCGCCCCGGCGTCCGAGAGCATGCAGCCGAGGCCTGCGGTGCCGCGCAGTGCCGTGTCGAGCTGTGTGAGCTCGCGCGCGGCGGCACCGAGCTGTGCGACGGTCGTACCGTCACCGAGGGCCGTGGTCGCGGCAGTCAGGCTCGCAGCCATCTGGGCGGCGGGCGGAACAGGGCGCAACGAGGGGCGCAGCAACACGGCGACGATGCCACACATGCGGGAGTCTCACGAACGTGGTGGAGCGGCCCCGGGGTCGGAAGCACCTGCGCGGGACGCCAAAGCGACAATGCCAACGTACGTTCATCGAGTTCCTGGGCGCACGGGCTTGATCGCCACCGGGAGAAATGCACCTGGCGCTCCGGCCGAGCCGAAGGCACCGTGCCAACGGGCGATCCGCGCGGTTCAGGGTGCCGCGAACTGCCGCAGCCGGTCTGTGAGCGCGGCTGCGAGGTCGGCCGCCCCGGCGCGGTCCAGTGCCGCCGCGAGGTCCCGCACCCATGCGGCATCGGCGGCGGGCAGCATCGCCGGTGCCACGGCATGCTGGGTCCCGGTGCCGTTGCGGGCGAGCCGCATGCGATCGCACACCACGGTGCCCGTCTCCGAGCCCAGCTTGGTGTCCGCGAGGCGCGCACGCAGCGGCTGCCATGCGGCCTCGCCGAGTTCCACGGTCCTGCTGCCCTCGATGCCAGCGACGACAGAGCCTGCCTCGGTCCAGCGCAGGAACAGGTCGCCGTTGCGGCAGGAGAACACCTCGAGGCCCCCGTCGAACGCGATGGCGGCGTCGCGCAGCTCCACAGGCTCGCGCAGCTGCGCGCCGATGCGGCGCTTCGCGAGCGCCTTCACGGCATCGATGGTCTCGCGGTTGCCGGCAAGGCCTGCGCCCGGGTTCCAGGTGAGCTGTGTCGGCTTGGTCGTGAGGGGCCGGGGTTCGAGGCTCGCATCGGCTGCCCACTGCTTGAGCGCGGCAAACGCCTCGGTGCAGCGCCGGTTGCCCCACGGGTCGCCGAGGAAGGTGCGGCTGTCACCGAGCGCATCCAGCAGCGCCTGCAGCACGGGCTGCTCGGGTGCCAGCGGCAGTACGAGGGCTGCCGTGCGCGACCCCACGCGCGGATCGGCATCCGTGAGCAGCACGCGCCAGGCCGCCTCACCGGCCTCGTCTGCAGCGCCGATGCGCGCGAGACCGAGGCTGGTGTTCGCCCGCGCCAGCCACGCAGGGTCCTGCAGTGCCGCGGTGAACATGGCTGCATCCTCGGCGCGGCTCGGGCTCGCGCGCAGCGCGAGGCCTCGCAGTGCCTGTGCGCGCCAGTAGAACTCGCGGTCTCCTGCCCAGTCGCGCAGCAACAGGGACATCTCGGGGCCGTCGCCACCGCCCTCGACCAGCGCCTCGACCAGCGTGAGCGGGATCGTGTTGACGCCCGACTTCGCTGCATGGGCTCGCAGCGCGGACACGGCGACGTCGCCCGCCGCCGCGACCTTGCGGCCGGCGGCGATGCGGATCGCCAACCGAGGGCTGCCGATGGCCTTGGCCACGTCTGCGGCCACGGGATCCTCGGCCTTGGTTTCCTGGGCCGACGTCGTTGCGAGCGGCGGGAGTGCGAGGACACACAGGGTGAGGAGCTGGAGCTTCATGAGGTTCGATGGGACGGGAGCCCGCGCCACGCCAGAGTGCGTCACTGGATGCTGTCCACGTCCATGAAGTAGATGCCGAGGACGATGCCGTCCTCCTTCTGTTCGCCGACGTACAGCGTGCCGGTCACCTTGACCACGCCAGTCTTGATCTCGGTCTTCTGTCCCTCGGGTAGGGCGCAGTAGACGATCTCGTTCATCTTGGGCGTGCCCGTGCAGCCGCACGCATCGTTGATGAGCAGGAACTGGCTCACGTCGCCGCCGCCCGGAACCTCGCGCATCATGAACCCGCCGACGGTGACGGTCTTGCCGTCCATCTTCGTCACCTCGTCCGGCAGCTTCATGCCCTCGACGTAGTCGAAGGACGCGAGCACGGCGAAGCTGGTGCGGATCGGGTCCTGCCCGGCCAGGGCGGTCAGCAACCCGAGGAGCAGCGGGGCGAGCTTCATGCGGAGCGGGATGATAGCCGCAGGGCGAGGGCGCGGTGCGGGAGCCTCAGCCCTCCAGCTTGATGACCTCGACCGGACAGTCCTTCGCGGCCTGCCGGATGTCCTCGGCCTTGCCGGCGAAATGGGCGCCGGCGCCAGCCTTCACGACACAGGTCTGGTCGTCCTCCACGAGGAACACGTCGGGCGCGATGTCCTGGCACAGCTTGCAGGAAATGCAGCCTTCCTCGATCCAGACGCGCTTGACGGATTCGGTGTCCACGGGACGGAGTGTTGGGCCAGATGCGGCACGTGGCAAGGGTGTGGTGATTCCGTCTTTCCCCCGCGCAATCAACCCGCATCGCCTTAGCATCCAGTGCGCTTCGCAGCCGTCTTCCAACCGCCGTCACGCCCAGAAAGAAGATCCTCGATGTCCGTCTCTCGCGCGCTTCTCGCCAGCCTCACCCTCGCTTCCCTCGTCCTCGCCCAGGAGCCCGCTGCCAAGGCGGATGCATGGGTCCAGGACTTCGCCAAGGCCAAGGAGCAGGCCGCCAAGGAGGGCAAGGACCTCCTCGTCGACTTCACCGGTTCCGACTGGTGCATCTGGTGCAAGCGCCTCGACAAGGAGGTCTTCGCCGAGGCCGCGTTCGCCGACGAGGCTCCCAAGAGCTTCGTGCTGGTGAAGCTCGACTTCCCGAGCGACGAGAGCCTCGTCACACCGGAGATCAAGGCGCAGAACGAGAAGCTCAAGGAGCAGTACGCGGTGGAGGGTTTCCCCACGGTGTTCCTCACCGACGCCGAGGGCCGGCCGTACGCACAGACGGGGTACCAGAAGGGCGGCGCCGCGAAGTACATGGAGCACCTGGCCGAGCTCAAGGCCGCCAAGGCCGCCCGTGATGCTGCATTCGCGAAGGCCAAGGACCAGAAGGGCGCCGACCGCGCCAAGTCGCTGGCCGAGGGCCTCGATGCACTCGACAACGCAGACCTCGTGCTCGCGCACTACGGCGCCACGATCGACGAGATCCTGAGCCTCGATGCCGACGGCAAGGCTGGCCTCAAGGACAAGTACTCGGAGCTGAAGGGCCGCGCCGAGCAGAAGAAGATCGTCGCCGAGATGCAGCAGATGCTGCAGGGCATGGCCCAGTCCGGCGACTGGGACGGCGTGAAGGCGAAGATGGACGAGGTGCTGGCCGCCAACAAGGGCAAGAAGATGGTCGAGCAGATGGCCACCTTCTTCAAGGCGATCGCCTTCCTTGAGGGCGGCGAGGACTTCGACAGCGCGATCCCGCTGCTCGAGTCGGCCCAGGCCCTCGACAAGGACTCCGACATGGGCAAGCAGATCGGGATGATCCTGGTCCAGGTCAAGAAGGCCAAGGCCGACAAGGCGGGCAAGTCCGGCGGCGAGGAGAAGCAGGAAGAGACGAAGGAAGGCAAGAAGGAAGGCAAGGGCAACTGAGCCCTCGCATCCCTTCCTGATGCTCGATGGACGGCGCCTGCGGGCGCCGTCTGCGTTTGGGGGGAGCGCATGCGCACGGCGACCCCTTGGCGCAGGTGGCCCCGCGGCTGCACGATGTGGTGATGCGCTGCGCTGCTGCCGTGTTCCTCGCCCTGCTGGCCTCGTGCAGCGCCCTGCTCCGCGCGCAGGGGACAGCGGCCGACCACGAGTTCGCATCGCGCCTCGGCGAGCTGTTCCGCGGCAAGGTGCATGAGTTCCCGCGGGAGGTCCACTGGGCCGCGGACTCGAGCCGCGTCTGGTTCACCGAGGTCCACAGAGATGGCACGCGCTCGTTCGTGACGGTCGCAGTGGCGGACGGCGTCCGCAAGCCGGCCTTCGACGCGCCGCGCTTTGCGCAGGCATGGTCCGCACTGCAGAACGGCGAGGTCGACCCACAGCGCCTGCCCGTCGAACTGGAACACGTGGATGCGGATGGTTCCGTCCGCGTGCGTGCAGGCAGCAAGCGCTGGCGGTTCGGCAGCGAGGGCGAGCTCGCTCCTGCCGACGACGAGGCGCCGGTGCTGAAGCCGATGGCGCGACAGCGGCCGAGCCGCAATGGCGGCAGGAAGACGGACCTCACCTTCGTGAACCAGGGCAGGCACGACCTCAAGCTCGTGTGGTGGGCCGGGGGCGGCGAGAAGCGCGAGTACGGCGTGTTGCCTGCCGGCGAGGAGCGCACGATGGGCACCTTCGTGGGCCACGTGTGGCTGCTGGTGGGGCCGGCGGAGACGGTGGTTGCAGCCTACGAGGCCGCTGCCGGCAACCCGCGTGCGGTGGTGGGCGATGGTGCCGCACAGCCGCGCGACCGCGCGGCTGCCGAGGCGCGCCAGCCCGCGCGCAAGCGCGCGCGCGTCGTGCACCGCGACCACAACCTGTTCGTCGTGGGTGCCGATGGTGCCGAGAAGCCGCTCACGACGGACGGCACCGCGGAGCACTTCTACCGCGGCGACCTGCACGTCTCGCCCGACGGCAGCAGGCTCCTCGCCTTCCGCGAGAAGCCTGCACAGCAGCGCCTCGTGACGCTGGTGGAGTCGAGCCCTCGCGACCAGCTGCAGCCGAAGGTGCACACCCTCGACTACCTCAAGCCCGGCGACCGCATCGCCGAGCCGAGTCCGTGCCTCTTCGACCTCGCCGAGGCGCGCGCCATTCCCCTCGATGCTTCCCGCTGGCCCAACCCATGGGCGTTGCACCGCGTGAGGTGGGCGCCGGACGGCAGCGAGGTGTACCTGCTCTACGACCAGCGCGGCCACCAGCTGCAGCGGCTCGATGCCATCGATGCCCGCACGGGTGAGGTGCGCACGGTGGTGGAGGAGAAGCCCGCCACGTTCGTCGACTACTCGCAGAAGACGTGGCTGCACTGGCTCGACGGCGGCAGGGAGCTGCTGTGGGCCAGCGAGCGCAGCGGCCACAACCACGTTTGGCGCATCGACATCGCGACGGGCAAGGCCGCGCCGGTGACGAGCGGCAACTGGGTCGTGCGCAAGGTCGAGCACGTGGACGAAGCGGCCGGGGAACTGTGGTTCACCGCTTACGGGATCCACCCCGCGCAGGACCCGTACCACGCGCACCTCGCGCGCGTGAAGCTCGACGGCACCGGCCTCGTGGTCGTGACCGCAGCCGACGGCACGCACGAATGGTCGCTGTCACCCGATCGCAGCCATGCCGTGGTGCGCTGGTCGCGCGTGGACCACGTGCCGGTGACCGAGCTGCGTCGCACGCGCGACGGTGCGCTCGTGTGCGAGCTCGGCCGCGACGATGCCACCAAGTTGCTCGCAACCGGCTGGCGTCCTCCCGTGCGCTTCGTGGCCAAGGGTCGCGACGGCACGACGGACATCCACGGCTTCTTCGTGCGGCCGGTGCGCTTCGATCCCGCGAAGAAGTACCCGGTGATCGAGTCGATCTACGCCGGACCCCACGACTTCCACGTGCCCAAGGCCTGGTCGGTCAACCACGGTTCGCGCGAGCTGGCTGAGCTCGGCTTCATCGTCGTGAAGGTCGACGGCATGGGCACCAACTGGCGCAGCAAGTCGTTCCACGACGTGTGCTGGCGCAACCTCAAGGACGCCGGCTTCCCGGACCGCATTGCCTGGATGCGCGCTGCTGCTGCCGTGCACCCCGAGCTCGACCTCACGCGCGTGGGCATCTTCGGCGGCTCGGCAGGCGGCCAGAACGCGCTGGCCGCGCTGCTGCACCACGGCGACTTCTACAAGGCCGCGGCTGCTGACTGTGGCTGCCACGACAACCGGATGGACAAGATCTGGTGGAACGAGGCGTGGATGGGGTGGCCGGTCGGCGAGTGGTACGCGGACAGCTCGAACGTCGTGCACGCCCCCAAGCTGACCGGCAGGCTGCTGCTCACCGTCGGCGAACTCGACCGCAACGTGGACCCGGCATCGACCCTGCAGGTCGCCGATGCCCTGATCCGTGCGGGCAAGGAGTTCGAGCTCGCCGTCGTTCCCGGCGGCGGCCACGGCGCAGGCGGCATCCCTGCCATGGTGCGCAAGCGCAACGACCTCTTCATCCGCAGCCTGTGGGGCGTGGAGCCGCGGCAGTGAGCCTCGGCCGCGCGATGTTTGCGCTGGTGTGCGCTGCATTGCTCGCGAGCGCCATTGCGCCATACGACCGGCTCACGTGGGTGCTGGAGGTGAGCTGGGTGGCGATCGGCCTGCCCGTGGTGTGTTGGAGCAGCCGTACGCGGCCGCTCTCCAGTGTGTCGGTGATCGTCATGGCGGCGCATGCACTGCTGCTGGTCGTGGGCGGCCAGTACACGTATGCGCGCGTTCCGCTGGGCGACTGGCTGCGCGAAGCACTCGACCTCGAACGCAACCCCTACGACCGCATCGGCCACGTGGCCCAGGGCTTTGCCCCCGCGGTCTGGGGCCGCGAGATCCTGATCCGCTGCGAGGTCGTGCGCGGCAGGCGCTGGCTGTTCGTCATCGTGTGCGCGCTGTGTCTCGCCTTTGGTGCGTTCTTCGAGCTGCTGGAGTGGTGGGCCGCAATCTCCTACGGCGAGGAAGCCGTTGCCTACCTCGCCACGCAGGGCGATCCATGGGATGCCCAGTGGGACATGTTCTGCTGCCTGCTGGGTGCGGTTGCGGCACAGCTGCTGTGCGCGCGCATGCTGGACCGGCAGGTGGCGAACTCTCCCTGGCCGACATCGGGCCGGACGCAGGGCTGAACCTCGCCTGCGCGCGGGCTATGGTGCGCGCACCATGACCGACCGCACGCGCGTCCAGTACCGCCTCGACGGCCACGTTGCCGTGATCACGCTCGACGACCCGCCCGCCAACACCTACTCGCACGAGATGATGCGGCAGCTCGACGACTGCATCCTGCGCGCGCGCTTCGACCCGCAGGTGCAGGTCATCGTGCTCACTGCTGCAGGCGAGAAGTTCTTCTGCGCCGGCGCCAACATCGCGATGCTCGAGCAGGCCGACCCGGTGTGGAAGTACAACTTCTGCCTCCACGCCAACGAGACGCTCTCGCGGCTCGAGCAGACGCCCAAGCTCGTCGTGGCCGCGATCAACGGCCACTGCGTGGGCGGTGGCCTCGAGGTGGCCATGGCCTGCGACCTTCGCATCGCGCGCAAGGGCTGCGGCAAGGTGGGGTTGCCCGAGGTGGCTCTGGGCGTGCTGCCGGGCACGGGCGGCACGCAGCGGCTCGCGCGCCTCGTCGGCAAGAGCAAGGCCATGATGCTCATGATCGAGGGCGCCAACTTCTCGCCCGACGAGGCGCTTGCGCAGGGAATCCTCGACAAGGTCCTCGACGTGCCGGCCGCCGGATTCGTCGACGCCGTGATCGCATGGGCGAGGGGATTCACCACGCCCACCAAGGCGGCCATGGCGGTGGGCCACATCAAGCGGTCGGTGCAGACGGGCGCCGAACTCCCGCTCGAGTACGGCCTCGCGTTCGAGCGCGAGCTGCAGGCAAAGCTGTTCGCGTCGGCAGACGCGAAGGAAGGTCTTGCTGCCTACAACCAGAAGCGCGCCGCGCGGTTCGAGGGCCGCTGAGGTGGCGGTCATGCGCGCCATCGTCGTGCGCGAGCACGGGTCCTACGACAAGGTGCGGGTCGAAGAACGTGCCGTGCCCGTGCCGGGACCCGGCCAGGTGCGCGTGCGCATGCGCGCCATCGGCCTCAACCACCTCGACACCTGGGTGCGCCGCGGCGTGCCCGGTCACGTCTTCCCGCTGCCCCTCGTGGGCGGGAGCGACGGCGCCGGCACGGTGGATGCGGTCGGCAGCGGCGTGACG
>JBEATZ010000514.1:0-5268 GCA_041161695.1 Planctomycetota bacterium
CGTGACCGTGGTGCACGCGACCGACGGGGCGCAGGGCGACCCGTCCGGCATGCAGCAGGACATCCGCGCCGTCCGGCGCGCAGAGGGACGCGAGGCGCTCCAGCGGCTGGGCATCACCGACCTGCGGCACTGGGACCTTCCCGACGGTTGCCTTCCCGAGCACGTGGACGCGATCACCTCGCGGCTCCGCGCCTTGTTCGCCGAAGTGCAGCCGAAGACCTTCTACGGCTTCTGGTTCGCGGAGGCGCATCGCGACCACCAGGCCATGGCCGTGGCCACGGTTCGCGCTGCCGGCGCCCTGCCAGCCGACTGCCGCTGCATGCTGTTCGGCGTCAACAACGTCCCGAGCGGCGGCACGCTGTTCGACACCACGGACGTCCACGAGCGCAAGAAGCATGCGCTGCGGGCCTACGCGAGCCAGCTGGCCTACATCGACTTCGCCGCGCTCAGCGACCACCGCGACCGCGTCGCGATGGTCAACGTCGACATCCCGGGCGTCACGCACGGCGAACTCTACGCCGACCTGCTGCCGCACGAACTGGAACGGGCGCTGGCGCTGGCCGAGCCGTTGCAGGCGATGCTCACGGAGCGCGCGCGATGAGCCGTCCCTCCGTCAGCCTCGTCATCAGCGTCTGGAACCGCAAGGACGACCTGCGCGACAACCTGAGGGCCGTTGCCGCGCAGACCGTTCCGGCGGACGAGGTCGTGGTGGTGGACAACTGCTCGCGCGACGGCACGCCGGAGATGGTGCGTGCCGAGTTCCCGTGGGTGAAGCTCGTCTGCATGCCGCACGACCGCTACGGCGCCTGCGAGACGTTCAACGTGGGCTTCGCGAGCGCACGCGGCGAGTACGTGGGCATCCTCGACGACGATGTCGTCCTGCCGCCCGACTTCGTGGAGAAGATGCTCGCCGAGTTCGCCCGCGAGCCCGAGACCACGGCGATCCTGTCGCCCAAGGTGGTGGAACCCGGCATGCCCGACTGGTACCGCGACTCCGCGGCCGTGAACACGCCGCGCTACATGGCCACCTTCCGCGGCTGCGGGTCCATGGCGCGCCACGAGGCGATCCGCCGCGCCGGCTACTACGACATCGACCTCTTCATCTTCGGCAACGAGCGCGACCTGACGACCAAGCTGCTCAACCTCGGTTGCCGCGTGAAGATGGTTCCGTCGGTCGAGGTCTTCCACAAGGCGCCGTTCGGCATGCGTCACGGCAAGCGCAGCCTCTACTACCACGTCCGCAACTTCTGGATCTGGTCGTTCAAGTACATGCCGTGGTCGCAGGTGCTGGCGCTGCCGCTGCGGTTCCTGCTCAAGGGCCTCGGCGGCAAGTCGCGCCACGACGGCGGTGCCGTCGCCGACGCCGTGGGCACCATCGGCGCCTTCGACAACATCCGGGCCGTGCCGTTCGGCTGGTGGGTGTGCGTGAAGGCCACCCTTGCAGCCCTCGCGCACCTGCCTCGCTGCCTGCGTGTCCGCAAGGTCTGCACGCATCCCGACTTCTCCCCGCCCCTGCACTAGGATCAGCCCGTGATCTCCGCGGTCGTCGTCAACTGGAACGGAGCCGGGTACCTGGCCGAGTGCCTCGACGCACTGTTCGCGCAGGCGCCGCCGCCGGACGAGGTGCTGCTGGTGGACAACCAGTCGACGGACGACTCGGTTGCCCTCGCCCTCGCCCGGCACCCGCGGCTGCGGGTCGTGCAGATGGGCTCGAATGCAGGTCCCTGTGCAGCGCGCAACCGCGGCGTGGCCGAGGCACGCAACGAACTGGTGCTGCTGCTCGACAACGACGTGGTGCTGCACGCGGGCGCGCTGGCCCGCATGCGCGCCGAGCTCGAGGCGGACCCCCGCTGCGCGATGGTGCAGGCACGATCGCTCTGCGGCGACGACACGGGGGTGGTGCACTACGACAGTGCCGACATCCACTTCCTCGGGACGCTCGTGCTGCACAACTGGTACCGCCCGCTCGCCGAGGCGACGCCGCCGTCGAACCCCGTGGGTGCTGGCATCGCGTTGTGCTTCCTCACCCGCAGGTCGGTCTTCCTGGGCGTGGGCGGCTTCGACGAGAACCTGTTCATCCTCTACGAGGACAACGAGTTCAGCTACAAGCTGCGCATGCGCGGTCACACCATCCGCCTCGCTGCCGATGCCCTCTGCACGCACCTCGCGGGCACTGCCGGACTCAGCGTGCGTGGTCCCGAGGCCGCGTACCCTGGCAGGCGCACCATGCTGCACAGCCGCAACCGCTGGTACGTGCTGCTCAAGTGCATGCGCTGGCGCACGCTGCTGCTGACCGTCCCGGCACAGCTTGCCTACGGAGCCGTCTACGCGGTGTTCGGGCACCGTCGCGGACACATGCGCGAGTGGTGGCAGGGCAAGGGCATGTTGCTGCGCATGCTGCCTCAGGCGGTCCGCGGGCGGCGGAGCGCGCAGGCAGGCAGGACCGTGCCCGACCGCGAACTGCTGGTGGCGCTGCCCATGACGCTCAACCCCGGCCTCGCGGAGCGCGGTCTCGCGGCTGCCGTGCGGCGCGGCATGGATCGCTTCTTCCGCGGTTACTGGCGCGTCGTGCGGGGGTTGTGTGGCTGAAGCGCGTGCATCCGCGACGGTGGCCGCGCTGCTGCTGAACTTCCGCAAGCCTTTGCTCACGGAGCAGGCCCTTGCCGACCTGCTCGCGGTTGCAGACGTCCGCGTCCGCGTGCTCGTCATCGACAACGGCTCCGCAGACGGTTCCGCCGCGCGCCTCGCCGGCGTCGTGGCTGCGCACCGCGCGAACGGGCGCGACGTGGAACTGCTCGAACTGCCCGACAACCGCGGCTTTGCGGGCGCCATGAACGAAGGCGTGGCATGGGCACGGGAGCAGGGACTTCGCTTCGTGCTGCTTCTCAACAACGACCTGCGCCTGCCGGCGGACTTCCTCGCGCCGATGGTGCAGGTGCTCGACAACGACCCGCGCGTGATGGCCACGGGCCCGACGATCGTGCGGCCCGACGGCAGGGTGTGGGCGCAGGGCGGCACGCTGGGCTTCCATCCCAATGCCCTGCGCCTCGACGCGCAGGGCCGCGCACCCGCGCCGCGGACCGCGGGACCCGAGGCCGTCGACTTCCTGCCCGGAGCGTGCTTGCTCGCGCGCCGCGAGGACCTCGAGGCCGTGGGCGGGCTCGACGACGGCTACTTCATGTACTGGGAGGACGTGGAGCTGTGCCGCAGGCTGCGGGCGCGTGGTCGCGTGGTGTGGCTGCCGTGGGTGCAGGTCGTGCACGATGCGGGCAGTTCTTCTGGCGGCGCGCGCTCGCCGCTGCGCAAGTTCCTCATGGCCGCCAACGAGGTGCGCTACGTGCGCCGCCACGGCACCCTCGGCCAGTGGCTCGGGTTGCTGGTGTGGGACGTGCTGCTCTGGCCGCTGTCGCTCGCAGGCGGACCAGGCTGTGCGATCGCCAAGCTGCGCGGACTGGTGCGCGGCCTCTCGTCGCGGCCGATCCGCGCGGCCGAGGTCGAGCCCTACCTGCCCCGGCACCGCTGAAGCCGGGCGCTCAGGGCCGGAACACGCAGCGCGCGGCGTCGATGCGGGCGCCGAGTTCGGGCGAGCCGTCGGGTGCCAGCCGCACGACGCACTGTGCGCGCTCGAGGAACTCGGCGGAGATCGCCTGGTCGACGGCGCTCGCGCCCGGACCGGATTCGAGCGCCAGCACGGTGACGGAGCCAGCGCCCTCGAGCTGGCGTGCGGCGGCGAGCAGCCGGCGAGCCGGCATGAATGCGCTGCTGTCGAGTCCCGGCAGCAGGATCTTGCCGCCGTGCGGGAGGTGCTGGTTGGCGGCGCGCACGAGCGCGTGCAGCGAATCGACGAGCACCACGATGTCGCGGCCCAGTTCCGCCGCGCGCATGGCCTGCTGCAGCGCCACCGCCGCCACCTCGACGTGCCGGGCGGGCGGTTCGTCGAAGGTCGTGGCGGCCACCTGCCAGCCCGTGGAGCCATGGGCTCCCAGTGCGCGGCGCACCTCGTGCGGCACCTCGGGCGGCTGGTCCAGCAGCAGGCAGAGCAGTTCGGCGCCGTGTCCCGCACCGAGGACCGCATGCGCGAGCAGTTGCAACCACGCGAGCCGGCGTGCCTCGTGCGGCAGCAGGAAGACGAGGCGTTGTCCCCGGCGCAGCGGGAAGGCTGCGTCGAGTCCCGTGAGCACGGGGCAGGTGCCGATGCCGAGGGGCGCCGAGGGCAGCACGGCCGGGGCCTCGTCGAACCGCACGGCATGGGCCGCGCGCGAGGGGGCGGTGCCGCAGACCGAGGCCACGTGCGCGAGTCCGATCCACTTCTCGTCGCGCCGCGGCGCCGAGAGGGTGCCGCGCACCAGCTGGCCCGGCCGCAGCCGCGCGCCGCGCAGCAGGCGCGGGCTCACGTAGAGGTCGTCGGCTCCCTCTGCGAAGGAGCGGCTGCTGCTGCGCAGCAGCCCGTAGCCCTCGGGCATCGTCACGAGCACGCCTTCCCCTGCGAGTTCCTCGCCGCGGCCGAGGCGCGCGACCAGGATGGCGCGCCGCAACTCGCCAGCAGACGCCGCATCGGGCTGCTCGAGGCCGCAGCCTGCGGCTTCCTCGTGCAACTGGGCCGAGTTCATCGCCTGGATCCGGTTCCAGGTCTCGAACGCCTCCCGGAGGTGCGGGGTGTGCGGCATGGACCCGATCAGGTTACCCCGTCCCGGGGGCAAGTTGCGCCAGCACCGCATCGACCTGTGCCGCCGTGGCCGCGAGCGAGCCGCCGTTGTCCACGGTGAACCGGGCGCGGGCCTGCTTCTCGGCGAGGGGCGCCTGGGCCCGCTCCCTCCGGTCCAGTTCGTCCGGGCCCCAGCCCCGCAGCGCGGCCCGGCGGAGGCGCTCGGCCCGATCGGCTGCCACGAAGACCGCCGCATCGCACTGGTCGATCAGCCCGCCCTCCAGCAGCAGCGGCACGTCCAGCAGCACCGACTCGCCCCGGGCCCTTGCGGCAGCCAGTTCGGCGAGGATCCGGCGGCGCACCGGGGGGTGGGTGATCTCCTCGAGCCGTTGCCGCAGGACCGGGTCCGAGAACACGAGGCGCGCCACCGCCGGCCGGTCCAGCCGGCCGTCCGGCCCGAGCGCCCCGGGTCCGAGCGCCGCCCGGATGGCACCGAGGATCCCGGGGTCCTCGCTGACCGTGCGCGCGACCTGGTCCGCGTCGACGTGCACGAGCCCGCGCTGGGCGAACAGGCCGGCCACCGTGCTCTTGCCCGACGCCACCCCGCCGAGGAGGCCCAGCAC
>JBEATZ010000520.1:0-14824 GCA_041161695.1 Planctomycetota bacterium
CCCGTGTTCGTGTAGCGCACGAAGACGGCGCCGCGGGTGCCGTCCATGCGCAGTTCGCGGCGCAGCGAGGCCCCGTCCGCGGCGAACTCCCAGGTGGGCCACGGTTGGTGGGTGAACGCGACGCTCGCGACGGGTGCCTGCGGGGCCGGCTCACCCCGCCAGTGCGTGGCGAGCAGCGACACCTCCGTGCCGCCCCGGACCACGACCTCCTCCACGCGCGCGAGCATCAGGTGGCGTCGGGTCGAGTCGGCGCCGCGTGCGACCAGCCAGCCGTGGTACCGGCGCGTCGGCACGTCCACCGTCGTGCCGCAGGCATACCCGCCGTGGCCGTCGACCTGCAGCCACTCGCGCGCCACCGACGGAACCGTGGCGCCGCTGCCTGCCGGCCCCTGCTGCCTACCGCCCGCCTGCGTGGTGGACACGCCCTGCACCATGGTGGCGAGGGAGCCTAAGCCCACGCGCGCCGCGGGCAACATCGCATCACAGGCATCCTGCAAATCACGGGAGGGGCCTCAGCCGTTCGACCGATTGCGCGCAACGCTGCGATGTGGAGGAATCGCCCACGATCCCTTGTTGGACGAAGGGGCTGCGATGCATCCTATGACCCGCGCGATGCCACACCTCGACCTGAAGAACTCCCTTGCGTTCATCCTGGCCGGCGGTGAGGGCTCACGGCTCAAGCCGCTCACGCAGCAGCGCGCGAAGCCTGCCGTGCCCTTCGGCGGCTGCTACCGCATCATCGACTTCACGCTCAGCAACTGCATCCACTCGGGACTGCGACGCATCAACCTGCTCACGCAGTACCAGGCGCGCTCGCTCGAGGAGCACGTCCGCTTCGGCTGGAACTTCCTGCCGCGGCGCCTCGAGCAGTTCATCACCTGCCGCGCGCCCCATCACGTCGAGGTGGGCCGCTGGTACCGCGGCACCGCGGACGCCATCTACCACAACCTCGACGCGATCGAGGACTGGAACCCCAGCCACGTCCTGATCCTCTCCGGCGACCACATCTACCACATGGACTACCGTGACATGATCAGCATGCACGTGTGCATGGGGGCTGCGCTCACGATCGGCGCAGTGAAGATCCGCAAGGAGGAGGCCAGTCGCTTCGGCATCCTGCAGTGCGACAAGGAAGGTCGCGTGACCGGCTTCCAGGAGAAGCCGAAGTCGAACCCGGCCGAGATCCCGGGCCAGCCGGGATGGTGTCTCGCCTCGATGGGCATCTACGTGTTCGACCCGAAGGAACTGGTGAAGCGCCTGCACGAGGATGCGGCCATGCCCGAGGGGCAGCGCGGCGACTTCGGCCAGCACGTGATCCCCCGCATGCTGTCCGAGTCCCCCATCTACGCCCACACGTACGTGGGTCTCGACGGCGAGACGGACCCGTACTGGCGCGACGTGGGCACCATCGAGGCGTTCTTCGAGGCCAACATGGACCTCTGCGCCGTCCGCCCGAAGCTCAACCTCTACCGCCGCGACTGGCCCACCTACACGCTGTGGCACAACGACCCGCCGGCCAAGACCGTGCTCGACGAGGAAGGCCGCAGGGCCGAGGTCCGCGACACGCTGCTGTGCCCGGGCACCATCGTGTCGGGTGCGCGCATCCGCCGCGGCATCCTCTCCAACGTGGTGACGGTGGACGAGGGATCGGAACTCGAGGAGTGCATCGTGATGCGCGGCGCCAGCATCGGCCGCAACTGCAGGCTGAAGCGCGTGATCATCGACAAGTGGAACCGCGTGCCGGACGGCACCGTGATCGGCCACGACCTCGAGGCGGACCGCAGGCGCTTCCACGTGAGCGAAACCGGGATCGTGGTCGTGCCCAAGGGCCACGACTTCTCCGCCGCGAAGTGACCCAGCAGGCGCCATGCGCCGCAGCCGGGTCGCACACCGTCACTGGGCCGTGAGGCGCCTGGTGGCGACGGCGACCGTCTCGGGGGCCTTGTCCGCGGCATCGTACATGCGCACGAAGCGCTTGGCCTCCTCGGCCGCCACGGTGCGCAACGACTCCACCCACGCCGGCGGGATCGGCTGGTAGTGCAGCCAGGCAACCACCTGCGCGCCCTGGGCCTTCTCGGCCGGGAGCGGCACGCGGAAGGTCACGGTGTCGCTGCCGGCCCAGAAGTTGGGATCCGACTCGGTGCCCACGGGCATGGTCTCCGCGGCGTGCGGTCCGTCGGCGCGCCAGCCGCGCGGCAGCAGGCGGTTGTCCTTGCCGCGGGTCGCCATCCTGGTCAGGAAGGTCGTGGGCGCGCCGGCCTCGTCGTGGCCCAGCAGTTCGTAGACCACCACGTCGGAGGACTTGGTGACCACGTCCACGTGCGGGAGGCCGAGTTCGTTCTCGACCCCCGTGAGGCGGCCGTCCTTGTCGTATGCGCCGGTCTCGAACACCACGCCGTCGCCGGTGCGCACCTGCACCTGCAGCCATGCGCGCCGGGCCGGGTAGCCGGTCGGGAACTTGTGTCCCGTGTGGTTGTACACGTTGACCTCGAAGTCGAGGGTCTCGGCGCCTGCCTGGAGCGCACCGATCTCGATCGTTGCGGTCGACTCACCCAACTGCCTGCGCGTGGCGGCAGCCATGCGCGCCAATGCCGCTGCGGGAGCCTTGACGCCCAGTTCCTCGCGGTTGACGCGGAGCATGTCGAGGATGAAGGCGTTGCCGCCGACGAACGCATGCGCGGCGTAGTCGTCGCGCACGGGGATCAGGAAGTCCCTGCCCATCGGGTTGCGCGCGATGCGCGTGGCGCCGGTGCGGGCCATGTGGCACTGCTGGCAGGTCTTCGACTCGGCCGTCGCGCCCTGCTCGTCCGAGTAGGCGCTGTTGCGCCACTCGAAGTAGGGCGTCTGCTCGGGGAACGCCTTGCCGGCATGGTGCGTGGTGAGCGTGTGGCACGTGGCACAGTGCGCGCTGGTCTTCATGTGCGGACCGTGCACCGGCGTGTAGCCGGAGTGCATGCGCATGGGACCGGGGGCCGGGTCGGCATACGGCCCGAAGATCTCGCGGTCCCTGCCGATGACCGGGCGCCCGCCAAAGGTCTTCTCCGTGCCGAGTCCATCCGGCTTGATCTGGTGGCACATCGTGCACGACACCCCGTCCTCGGCGAGCGGATCGTCCGCGACCTGGGCCAGGTGCGGCCCCGGATTGCCGGCGATGCGGGCCGAGTGGTGCGCCATGGGAGCGTGGCAACGCAGGCACAGCGACTGCGTCGGCTGCGCGAGGTCGCCAGCCGCCTCGGATTCCTTCTGCAACTGGGCGTGGAAGTACGGGTCCTTGAACGCATTGGCCATGAGCGTCCCCTGCCACAGCTCGTGTGGGGACACATCGTCACCGAGGCCGTTGCGCATCGCATTCGAGCCGGGGGACGAGGAATGGCACATGGCGCACCCGTCGCCCGTGGCGAACACCTCGTTCGCGGCCTCGGGCCGCACCGGCCCGCGCCAGCGCGGGCCCGGGCCGAGTTCCTTCGGCTCCTGCGCCGCCGCGGCGGGCTTCGGGTCCTGGAGCACGGTCGTCAGGTCCGCTTCGTGCGCAGGCGCAGCGAACGGCAACGCCGCGAGCAGCAGGCTCGCGGCAACGGTGCGGCGTGGGTGCATCCCCGCATCCTAGCGCGCTCCCTCACCCCGGGCGAAGCACGCGATGCACCGGCTCGGCTCGCGCACACGCACCTGTCGGACCCCGGCTACGTCCTGCGGCCCGTGTGGCCGGTGCCGGGGTCACGCCGGCAGGAACTCGTGGAGGTACTGCGGGAGCATCTTGCGCCAGGTCACCCAGTCGTGGCGCCACTCCTTGCCCCACGCGTCGACGCGGTTGGGCACGCCACGGCCGCCGAGCGCACTGGCAACCCGCCAGCTCTGGTCCGGATCCTCGTAGTCGCCCTCGCCGTGGGTCAGCAGCACGAAGCGGTCGCGCAGCTTCTGCAGCTGCGACGAACCCTCCGGCAGGTGCGGTACGAAGTGCAGGGGCGAGCTGTGGTGGTAGTCGACGGTGTGCCGGCCCTCGAGGAATCGCTCCATGTCGTAGGTGCCGCTCATGCAGATGGCGGCCCGGAACGTCTCCGGGTGGCGGCACTGCACGGCCAGCGCGTTGAAGGCGCCGATCGACGCACCGGTGGTCAGGATCTCGACCGCATCGTCCTGGCAGTCGCGTCGGATGTGCGGCACGACCTCCTGCATCACGCAGTCGTCGAAGCGATTCTGCACGCGCGAGGCCTCCTCGAGCGACTTGCACTCCTTGAGCCACGCCTGGCCTGCCACCGAGTCGACGGTGTAGACCTTCAGGCGCTGGGCCGAGAGGAACTCGCCGATGGCGTCGATCAGGTGGAACCGCTCCGGCTCCTCTGCGTCGCCGCCTGCCGTGGGGAACAGCAACAGGGGCGTGCCCATCACGCCGTACCGACAGACCGTGATCTCGCGCCCGAGGGCCGGCGAGCGCCACTGCACCTTCCACTTGCTCATGCGGATGCCCCCGTACGCGCCTCGTCGCGACGCCACTGCTGGATCTTCTGCCAGAACATCTCGGTGAACTCGTCCACCTCGTGGGCGGGGTAGATGTTGGCGACCTTGCGACGGACGGCATCGCGGGCGCGGTCGGTGGCGAAGTAGTTCCACACCACCTCGTCGAGGTTGCCGAGGTGCTTGGCGCAGAACTCCTCGAAGCGATCCGCGTCGAAGCGCTCGCGCGAGATCCTGCCGTACTCGCGCAGCTTGTCGCGCCAGGAGATGTCCTTGGCCGCAACCTTGTAGAAGGGCTCGTAGTCGAGGTTCTTGCGCATGGCGCGCTTCGTTGCGGCCACGAACAGCGACCAGCGCACGTGGGAACGCACGTACCAGGGGAAGTGGTAGTGGATCGAGTTGACCTGCGAGTCGGGGCAGGGGTTGGCGTAGTCGATCGGGTACCAGGTGCCGTCCTTGCGCAGCGATTCGCAGCTGTTGAAGTCCCAGCCGAAGAACGCGTTGATCGTCAGGCAGATGTCGGTGAGCACCTGCTGGTCGTCCTTGCTCGCGAAGTCCTTCGAGGCGACGTACCTGCCGTGCAGCGGCTGGGAAGGGTCGTACTGGATGAGGCGCACCTGCGGGCCGAGACCCACCGCGCGCACGAAGGAGTCGTAACCGCTCACCGCGGCCTGCACGTGCATGAGGTGCCTGCCGCTCGACTCGTAGGCCTCGCGCAGCTCCTTCTCGTCGTCGCACTTCGTCACCGCGTTCCAGCCGCCGCCGTCGTACGGCTTCATGAACACCGGGTACTCCATGCCCTCGACTGCCTGCCCGAGGTCGAACAGGTTGGCGTAGGCACGGAGCGTGTAGTCGAGGTCCGGCTTCGGCTCGTAGGACTTCGGTGGCACCATCGCGGTGTCCGGGATCGGCATCCCGAGGGCCATCATGGCCGCGTAGCTCGAGTGCTTCTCGTTCGACTGCACCGACCACGGGTTGTTGTAGACGTAGAGTCCGTCCATCAGCACCGACTTCTTGATCCACTCGCGCGCTGGCGCGTACCAGTGCGTGAGGCGGTCGATGACGAGGTCGTACTTGCAGCGGTCTCGCAGCGAGTAGGGACCGATGCGCACGCGCTCGCAGGCGAAGCGGATCACCTCCTTGCCCAGCTTCACCTCCGGCTTCAGGTCCGAGAGGATGTCCTCGTAGCAGGCGGGCCAGCAGATGTCGGCGCCGAGGGAGAGTCCGATGTTGCGGGTCGTCACGGGCATGGAGCGTGTCATTCGTAGACCATCCAGAGCGGTCCGGGGAACAGGTAGGAGAGGCCGTCGCGCAGGCGGTCGCGCCAGTTCTCCCAGTTGTGGCCGTCGTTGGCCTCGCGCAACCGCACCTGCATGCCGGTCTCCTG
Source organism: Planctomycetota bacterium (assembly GCA_041161695.1). GTDB lineage: Bacteria > Planctomycetota > UBA1135 > UBA1135 > UBA2386 > JBEATZ01. Next base: position 5,840 of record JBEATZ010000520.1, read on the forward strand.
GAGGAGCGGCACGAGCGAACGGTTGTAGTAGATGAGGGACTCGTAGACGCCGCAGCTCAGGAACACCTGCTCGGTGGGCTTGCCGGGCACCTTGCGGAACTCGTTCACGAACCGCACCACCGGGTCGAACACCGGACCGCGATCATGGCTGCCGATCTCGGTGAAGACGAAGGACCCGGACTGCAGCAACAGCTTGCCGAACGTGCCCGGGTGCCGCCAGGCGCAGTGCAGGCTGGCGACCGCGCCGAAACTCGCGCCCAGCAGGGCGCGCGCGGACGGCTGCCGCACCAGCGACAGCGACTGTTCCAGCTGCGGCAGCAGCTCACCGGCGAGGAAGTCCGCATGGCGGTCGTCGGCTGCGTACTCGCGCATGCGATCGGGCGACTGCGTCATGACCGCCACGAGCGGCGGCACCTCGAGACGGTGGATGAGGTTGTCGAGGACGTTCTTGAAGTTGGCGAAGTTGAGGTAGTCGAAGCCGTCGTGGACGACGAGCAACGCGTGCCTGCGCGTCGGCCGGTACCGGGCCGGCAGGTACACCTTCACCTGCCGCGGGCCGCCGAACACCTTGCTGTCGATGGTGCGGTCCTCGACCGTGCCCTTGCGCGCATCCGCGTCGTCGAGGCACCAGTCCGGGGGCTGGTAGCCCTCGCCGTACACGACGGAGTTGGCGCCAAAGGGGTCGCGGGCGGCATGGGTGTTGAGCGGGTCGCGGACGATCGACCAGCGCCCGTGGTGGCTGACCGCGAGCTTGTACTCCATGCGGCTGCGCAGCGGCAGGTCGACCTGCAGCACCCACAGGTCGGAATGGCCCACGCGGCGGAACGGCAGCGATCCAGGCAGGCCGTGGATCCAGTGCTGCAGGCACACCTCGCTCGCGAGCCCGCGGAACAGGAAGGTGACCGTGCGTCCGTCCACCCACGGGAAGGAGTGGTTGGCAACAAGGGCGTCGACGGCGCCATGGCCGCCGCGCGCCGCGTTCTCGATCGCCTGCAGTGCGGCCGTCACGCGCCCACCCCTGCGAGCCTGCCGTCGGTGCGCAGGACCTGCGTCGGCTGTGCCGCCTGCCACCGCGAGCCGTCCCACTCGATGCGGGTACCGGGGTCCAGCGCGATGCAGCGATCGGGCGCGAAGCGCCGCGCGAACAGGGCGATCCGGCGGTCGTCCCCGAGCTGCAGGCGGCGGCTCGCATGGGGCAGGGCGACCAGGCCGGGCACGAGACCGAGGCCTCGCTCCATCACCTCGGGATCGGCGGCACCCTGCGGCGGGTCGTCGTGGAAGAGCACGATGCGCTCGGTCGCCACCATGGCGCCCGCCGACCACGCCACGAGGGGCCGCTGCGCCACGAGTTCCCCGAAACCGAACAACCGGAGCCGGTGCAACAGCACGCTCACGTGACCGCCCGCGATGCAGGTGCAGGGTGCCTCGCCGAGCAGTTGCGCGAGCTCGGCGCGGTGGCGCACCACGGCCGGGCGCTCGGCAGGTCGCCAGCGGGCCTCGAAGGCGGCATGCAGGTCCGCCACCCGCTCGGTGTGCTCGTGGTCGAGGGCCTGCAGCATGGCAACGGAACCGTCGCGCGCAGGATCCAGCAGGTCGTCGTCGCCGGTCCTGCGGATCAGTTCGAGGGCCGCGGACACCAGCCCACCGAGGCGCAGCCGGTAGATCTCCTGCACCTGGCGCAGGGTGTCATGGCGCTCCCGCATGGCCCCCAGCAGGTCGGGGTCCTCGGCGAAGATGGCCTCGACCCGGGACCAGATGGCCAGGTTGACCGCCGACATGCCGAGGTGGTCGCGGAGTTCCTGGTCCTCGGCCTCGCGTTCCTCCCAACCCGCCGTGACGAGGGCCACTCGCCCACCGGGTTTCGCCCCGGCGAGGCTCTCCACCGCCGGACGCACCATGGGCACGTGGCGCTGGGGGCCGAGGAGGATGGCACGGGGGTGCATCGGCACGATCATGGCGACAGGACCGGCGCGATGCGAGAGCGCGAGCCCGCCAACCGACCCGTCCGAGCCGTCGATGCGGCACCGGGAACCGGAGAGGGACTGGGCACAGTGGCGTATGCAATCCGGAGGTTTCCGGAGGTAGACCTACCGCACCATGAACTTCACCTCTTCGGCGGGATCCGATGCCTCGGCAGCGCACCCGCTCGACATGCTCGCGCAGGATCACCGGGGCACCCTCGAGGTGCTCGAGGAGGTGGAGAAGGAGTCGACCGCGTTTGCCGAGAACCGACCGCTCCGGATGGAGGTCCTGCAGCGGGCCCTCCACCACTGCGACACCTACGAGGAGCAGGTCCACCACCGCAAGGAAGAGGCGCTGTTCGTGGCCATGGAGGCAGCAGGACTCGACCCGGTCTCAGGCCCGACGGCCGTCCTGCGCGCCGAGCACGCGAAGAACGCGCGCTGGCGCGAACGCCTGCGCAAGGCCATGGAGGCCAACGACCGGCTCCGCATGCAGGCAGCCATCATCGGCTTCATCGACGAGCAGCGGCAGCACATCCTCAAGGAGAACCAGATCGTGTTCCCGCTCGCCCGCAAGCTGTTGAGCGACGACACGTTCCGCAGCCTGCGCCAGTCCTTCGCACTCGCGGACGCCCGCTACGAAGCGGAGCAGGCTGCGGTACGCAAGCGCGCCGAGTGACGCGGGTCCTCGCCGGCGGCGAGGAAGTCAGGCGTCGGCAACGACGGCCGGTGCGGCAGCCGCCCTACGCCCCACCATCATGCGCCACACCACCGGGGTGAGCAGCAGGCTGAGGAACAGGCTGAGCATCTGCCCGCCGATGACCACCACGGAGATCGCGCGTCGCTCCTCGGCGCCGGGGCCGGCACCCAGCGCAAGGGGCAGCATGCCGAGCACGAAGGCGAGGGTGGTCATCAGGATCGGCCGCAGCCGGTCCCGGCTGCCGACCAGGACGGCCTCGTCGGGATCCATGCCCTTCGCGTGGAGCTGGTTGGTGTGGTCGATCTGCAGGATCGAGTTCTTCTTCACCATGCCGAACAGCACGAGCACGCCGAGGGCGGAGTAGAGGTTGAGCGTCTCGCCGACCACGAGCAGGCTCAACAGGGCGAAGGGCGCGGCAAGGGGAAGGCTCAGCAGGATGATGAACGGCAGGCGCAGGCTCTCGAACTGGGAGGCGAGGATCATGTACATGAACAACACGGACAGGGAGAACGCCGCCACGAACTCCCAGAAGGTGCGCTCCAGCTCCCTCGCCTTGCCGGAGACCGCCGTCGTGTACTCCGGCGGCAGGCCGAGTTCGCCTGCTGCCTTGCGCAGGGCGGCCACGCAGTCCGCGAGCGCGTGACCGGGAGCGACGGATCCGCGCAGCGAAGACTGGCGCTGCCGGTCGAGCCGGTCGATGCGAGAAGCACTCTTCGACTCCTCGAGTCGCACCACCGAGTCAAGCCGCACCGGCCCACCGCCCTGCCTCGAAACCAGCAACTGGGAGATGGACTGAGGGTCGACGCGGTCCACCTCGCGGAGCCGCAGCTGCACGTCGTACTCCTCGTCCAGTTCCGGGTCCCGGTAGCGTCCCACCTCCTGGTCCCCGCCCACCATGAGGCGCAGTGACATGGCGATGTCCTGGGTGTCGACGCCCAGCTCGGCAGCCCTGCTGCGGTCGATGTGGGCCCTGAGTTCGGGCTTCGACAGGCGCAGGGTGTGGTCGAGGTCCGGCATCCCGCCCAACTGCTGGCTCCGCGCGCGGAGCTGCCTCGAGTACTCCTCCAGCGCGGCGAGCTCGGGGCCCCGGATGGCGAAGTCGATGTCGAAGTTCCCGCCGCCCAGGTTGAGGCTGCGCTGGTTGCGCACGAAACAGCGGATGTCGGGGAAACGGCGCAGGTCCGAACGGACTCGCTGCATCACGTCTCGCTGGGTGATGAGCCCGTCCCACGCCGCCAGCGGCCTCCCGTCGAGGGTGCACTCCACCAGCTTGCGCAGCGAGAACCTGCGCTCCTCGTAGGGCACGAGCCGCACGAACAGCTGACCCTGGTTGACGCCGCCGATGAAACCGCCGCCGACCGTGGTGAGCACGTGGGCGACGCCGGGCACTGCCAGCACCAGTTGCTCCACCTCGGCCATCACCTTGTCCATGGCCTGCAGGCTCGCACCGTCGGGGCCGCTGATCCCGACCTCGAACTCACCCTCGTCCACGTCGGTGGGGATGAAGTCCTGGGAGACGCCGTGGTACAGGGGTACGGCCGATGCGACCACCAGCAGGCTCACGACCATGGTGAGGACTCGGTGTCGCAGGCAGAACCCAAGCAGCGCCGCGTAGGTGCGCTCGCTCCACGAGACGCGCGGCGGCGGCGCCGGCCGGGTCTCGCGTGCCGGCACGAGGATCCGCGCGCAGAGCGTGGGCGTGAGCGTGAAGGACACGAACATCGACACGAGGATCGCAACGGCAGCCGTGATGCCGAACTGGAACAGGAACCTGCCCGACACCGAGGAAAGGAAGCTCACCGGCACGAAGATCACGACCAGGCTGAGCGTCGTGGCGAGGACCGCGAGCCCGATCTCGTGCGTCGCCCCGCGCGCAGCCTCGAAGGCGCTCACGCCCTTGTCGTGGGCCCAGCGATGGATGTTCTCCAGCACGACGATCGCATCGTCGATGACGACGCCCACCATCAGCACCAGCGCCAGCATCGTGATGCTGTTCAGGGTGAAAGACAGTGCCCACATCAACGCAAAGGTGGTGATGACCGACGCGGGGATGGCGATGGCTGCGATGAAGGTGGCCCGCCAACTGCGCAGAAACCAGAACACCACCAGCGAGGCCAGGATCGAACCCACCACCAGGTGGAACTCGATCTCGTGCAGTGCGGCATGGATGTAGCGCGACTGGTCGCGCACGATCTCGATGGTGAGGTCTGGCGGCAACGCCGGCCGCAACTTGTCCAAGGCAGCCTTCACGTCCTCGATGACCTGCACGGTGTTGGCACCGGACTGGCGGCGCACCTCCAGCAGGACCGTGGGATTGCCGTCGAGCCTGGTGATCGTCCGCGGTTCGGCGGTGCCGTCCTCAGCCGTGCCCAGGTCCCGGATGCGGATCGGGACGCCTGCCCGCGTCTCCACCACCAGGTCGAGGAAGTCCGCGGGCGCCATGAACCGCCCCATCGTCCGCAGCGTGCGCTCGGTCGAGGGAGTGGTCACGTTGCCGCCCGGCAGGTCGGCGTTCTGGCGGACGAGGGCTTCCCGCACCTTGGTGACCGGAATGCCATAGGCGCTCAGCCGGAAGGCATCGAGCCACACGCTCACGGCTCGCTGGTAGCCGCCATCCAACCGCACCTCGCCGACACCGGATGCGCGCTCGAGGAACGGCTTGATGCGCTTGTCCACCAACTCGGTGAGTTCCCGCAGCGGCCTGCTGCCGGAAACCGCAATCGACATCGCGGAGCCGCTGTCGTTGTTGAACTTCGAGACCGCGGGCGCGAGCGCATCGCGCGGCAGGTCGCGAACGACCTGACCGACGCGGTCCCGCACGTCCTGCGCTGCGCTGTCGATGTCCCGATCGAGTCGGAACGTGGCGATCACCACCGAGCTGCCAGATGCCGAGATGGAGCTCAGTTCGACGATGCCGTCGACGGTGTTGACGGCTTCTTCCATCCTGCGGCTGATCGTGGCCTCCACCTCCTCGGGCGAGGCGCCGGGCAGGAGCGTGCGCACCGAGACCTGCGGCAGGTCGACTGCCGGGTAGCGGTCGACGGGGAGTTTGTGGAACCCAACCGCGCCGGCGACCACCAGCGCGGCCGTGAGCATGGTCGCGAAGATCGGCCGGGCGATGCAGATCTCGGCTAGCTTCCGCAAGGCTACTCCTGAACCCGAACCGGGGTGCCGTTCACCAGCCCCTTGGGATCCGCCACGAGGAGGGCGCCGGGCTCGATTCCGGAGCCCACCTCGACCTGGTCCTCGTGCACGCGGCCAAGGGTCACCTGCACCCCTGTCGCGCGGCCGTCCACCACCCGGAACACGCGGCTGATGCCTGCAAAGGATGCCACGGCCGCGCGGGGCACGAGGGTCACCGGCGCGCTCTCCGAGATGCGGATGCGCGCTCGCGCGAAGCCGCCTGGCACCAGCTTGCCGTCCCCGTTGGGCACCGCGGCCTCGACCATCACCGTGCGGTTGTCCCGCGAGATGGAAGGCAGCATCCGGGACACCGTGCCCTCGAAGGTGCTCGCCCCCTGTCCGTCGACCTGGAAGACGACTTTCTGGCCGATCCGGACGTCGCCTGCCACCAGGTCGCTCACGTGCATGCGCAGCCGCAGCGAATCGGTCCGCAGCAACGTCAGCACCTCCGCCCCGGGCTCGAGGAACTGTCCTGCCGTCGCCTTGCGGGCGGCCACCCGCCCTTCGAACGGACTCAGCAGCACACTGTCCAGGAGCCGCTTGCGGGCGACCTCCAACTCCACCTGCTTGCTGCGGCGCACTGCGATCCAGGTCTGCACGTCATCGCGCGCCTTCTGCAATCGGCTCCTCGCCACGTCCAGCACAACCTTGGCCGTATCGAGGTCGGAACGGGAACGCATCGACTGGTTCACCAGTTCCTCCATGCGATCGCGCTGCAGCTCGGCCTCAGCCAGCACCGCAGCCGCCTCGCGAACGATGGCGAACTCCTCCACGCCGGGCAGTTCCTGCAGCGGGCCCTCGATGCCGAGTCGCGCGCGAGCCTCGTCGAGAGCAGCCTCCGCGCGCGCCAGCCCCAGTTCGAAGTCCCGGCTGTCGAGTTCCGCAAGCTTGGTGCCCGGCTGCACCGGGTCGCCAACGTCCACGCCAACCGTGCCGAGCCTGCCACCGACCTGGAAGCCGAGCCTCAGTTCGTCCTGGGCCTCGAGGATGCCCTGTGCAGGGATCTCCAGGGGCATGCCCACGGACACGGCGGGCACCAGCCGCACCGTGACCGGATCAGAAGCGGGCTTGGTTGCCGATCCAGCAGAGCCGCCGCGAGAGCCGCACGCGGTCACGAACAGCACCGTCAGCGCCAGCACGCGCAAGGCCGTCACGGTTCGCCCTCCGCGACGATCCGGAAGTCGCATGCGAACGCTTCCGACATCTCCCGCGTGCGTTGCAGGTCCTCGTGCCGGACCACGATCCACCCGTCGCCGACGACCACCTGGGAAGGGTCCCTGCGCGGCTGGCCGATCGGCGTCAGTTCGCAGTTCGCAACGTGGGCGCCATGGCGTGCCATGAGGGCATCCAGGCCCTCGTACCGGACCACGCGCCCGTGGCCAACGGCCCGCTTGAACACCATGGACGCGTTGTACTTCCTGGTCAGCGGCTGCCCAAGGACTCCATGGCAGACGGCACTCGCCCAGCCGCGGAACAGGTCCATGTCGCAGGCGTAGTTCATCGCATGCACGAGCCGCGCGCCCGCCGGCCTGCCGCCGATCTCGCCGAACACGGCCTCGCCGTCCGGCTTGCGGTACCACTCCATGTGGGTGAAGCCGGTCTCGAAGCCCAGCGCCCTCAGCACGCCGAGTCCGAGTGTCACACCGGGGCGACTGAACTCATGGTTCGGGTCCCGCAGCACGATGTTCTGCATGGAGATCCATGGGTTGTGCGCGAGCACCATGGGCTTGGGCAGGTACCAGGCGACGCTGTGGTAGAGCACTTGCCCGCCTGCACAGATCGTGTCGAACGTGAGCTCGTCGCCGTCGATGTACTCCTCGACGCTCAACTCAGCCACGTGCCGCGTGAGGCCCAGCGCGCGCTCGAACTCGCCCTTGTCGTTGCAGCGATGCGTGTCCTTGCTGCCGGCGCCGCTGATGGGCTTCACGATGGCCGGGTAGCCCACCTTCTCGACGCCTGCCCATGCCTCCTTGACGGTGGTGGCACGCGCGTGGCGCGGCACCCGCAGGCCGGCGGCCTCGATGCGCTGCTTCATGACCTCCTTGTCGCGGAACGGCACCGTCTGCTCGACGGTCATGCCCGGCACGCCGAGGACCTCGCGGAGGCGCGCGGCGAGGATCATGTGCGGCTCCCAGAGGCACTCGATGCGATCGACGGACTTGCCGCGCATCCATTCGCGCACCTCGCGGATCACCGCCTGCTCGTCGGACCAGCTGCTGATGCGCAGGTAGCTGCTGAGCGCATCGCGTGCGTCAGCGGGCAGCGCACCCTCGGGCTGGTCGCCGATGCCGTGCACGCGCGCACCGACGGCTGCGAGGCCGCGCGCGAACAGCGGCATCTCGGCAGGGAACCCGGGGGAGAAGAAGAGGACGTTCACAGGGTGCTCCTTGGCGGCATGGAGGGGTCGCGGATCATCCGAGCCGCACCTGCACGGTCGCGACGATGGTGCGCAGCGCCTCCTCCACCACCTGGGTGTCGGGATGCCGCACGAGCAGGAAGCCCTCGCCCTCGTAGGTGCCGCTCGCGGGCTGGCCCACGGCAGGGACCTTCGACTCCACCACGATCGTGCGGACCGACTCCGGCAACCGGTCGAGGCCCTCGACGGCGACGACATGGCCCTTCCCCTGGCCGCGCAGGTACGCGCAGCCTGCGGCATGGGTGCGCTGCGGCACGTCGAAGGCCTCCTCGACCACGAGGCGCGCCCACGCACGGTACATGTCGATGCCGTGGGCATGGCCGATGAGCGAGGTGAACTGCGCGCCGGGCGGTCGGGCGGCCACCTCGCTGATCGCGATGCTGCCGTCCTTGCGGCGGAACCACTCCATGTGGCTCACGCCGGTGACCATGCCGAGCACGTCGAGCGCCTGCGGCCCGGCGGCATGGATCGCAGCGAAGTCGGGCCCGTCGATGCGCCGCGGCAGCATCACCGTCCACTGGATCCACGGGTTCTCGAGCACGTGGAGCGGCGTGGGCCGGTAGCAGCTGATGCTGTGCAGCAGGTGTCGGCCGTTCAGCGTCACCGTGTCGAAGGAGAACTCGTCGCCCACCACGAACTCCTCGAGCAGCACCGGGTTGCTGGCAGACGGGAGGGCGGTCTGCAGGAACGACCGCAGCTCCGCCTCGGTGTCCACGCGCGCGGTC
>JBEATZ010000445.1:0-4327 GCA_041161695.1 Planctomycetota bacterium
GGCTGGTGCTGCGAGTCCCGCGCAGACGCTCCGCTCAGAACTGCCAGACGAACGCGAGCGCGAGTTCCGCCTCGAAGTCGTCTCGTGCAATGGGGCTCTCGGCGATCTCAGCGCTGTAGAACTCGATGCCGGCCTGCGCGATGAGCTGCAGGTTGTCGCCGAAGCGATGCCGGTGGACCAACTGGACCCCGGTGGAACGGTAGCCGCCGTCGAGGTCGGTCTGCGCCAGGCCCGAGGCGGCGGAGTCGGCGGCAGACACGCCGAAGTCCTTCTCGATGAACGCCCGGTCGCCGAAGGTCGAGAACACGAACAGCTCGGTGCCCAGTCCCTCCAGGCTGTCGCCGAATCGGTGCCCGGCAGCGAGCACGCCGAGCGCGCCGAAGTCGCTCTCGCCGGCGAGCACCCGGGTCCCGACCCAGTTGCGCCATTCCTCGTCGAGCCCGTACCGCACCTCGGCGAACCCCGTCCAGTGCGAGTCGCGCTTCGGCAGGCCGTCGAGCGCACCATCCTCCGAGTCTTCCGGATCGAGCCCGGACTCGTAGCGCGTGCCGGCCTGCAGCAGCCAGCGATCACCGGTCACGCCGCGCCAGCCGAGCTCGGTGCCCTCGAAGAACAGCATCTGGCGCCCGGTGCGCCACTGGATCGCGCCCGCGGGATCGAGTTCGAGCTCGTACTCGTCGGAGCCGTCGTAGGCGGCCTCGTACTCGATGCCCAAACCGAGCGCGAGACCGAAGCCGCCGCCGCGCGTGAAGTCGAGGACCGATGGCAGGGGGACGATGGCGCGCGCCTCGGCATCGGGGCGAGGAGGGTCCTGCGCGGGACGTGCGGAGTGGGCGCCGGGCGCCGGGTCCTGCGCGCGCAGCGCGCCGGTGCCGAGCGCGCAGGAGACCGCGCAGGCGGCGAGGAGAACGAACGAACACCTTGGTTGCGTCATGCCCTCATGGTGGATTGCGGTGAGTCCCGTGCCGTGTCGATTCCCCGTCGAACCAGGGTGCAATCACCGCCACGGGCGACCGAGGCAATCCGCCTGCAGCCCGGCGCCGGATCGCACGCAACGGCTGTCGATGTCCGCGGCGCGCAGGAGTAGAGTGCCTGCGTGAACGGATCGACCGCCATGCCAGCAGGAACGCGCGCACGCTGCCAAGGTGCAGCGCGCCCGTCGGGCCGGGCGCCAGCCTCCCGGCCGGCGCACTAGGGTTCCATGGCACAGCCAACGCTCGAGGGTCTGGTTCTGCGGGTCGACGCCAAGGTTTGCCACGTCGAGGTCGACGGTCGCCACATGACCGTGCCGCTCGCCGGCAAGCTCTTCGAGGTGCGCGGTCACGAGAAGCAGCCGCTGGCCGTCGGCGACCGCGTGGTGCTGCGCATGGCAGAAGAAGGCGCGGCCATCGACGCGATCCTGCCGCGGGAGACGGTGCTGCTCCGCCGCGCCTCCAGCGAGAGCGCGGAGAAGGCCCAGCTGGTGGCCGCCAACATCTCGCTCGTGGTGGCCGTGGGCTCGATCCGCGAGCCGAAGTTCCAGCCCGAGGTGATCGACGGGATCCTCGCAGCTGCCGCGCGCGAGCGCATCAAGCCCGTGCTCGCCATCACCAAGGCCGACCTCGCACCGCCCGGTGAGGCGGAACAGTGGGCTGCGCTCTACCGCCGGGCCGGCTACGAGGTGTTCGTCGAGAGCACGGCGCCCGGACACGAGACACGCGACTCGATTGCCGCCCTGGGCAGGCTGATGCACGAGAACCGCACGGCCGTCGTCGGCCTGTCGGGCGTGGGCAAGTCCACGCTCCTCAACGCCATCGTGCCAGGCCTCGCGCTCAAGGTCGGATCGCTCAACGCGAGCAGCCACGGCAGGCACACGACGACCCACACCGAGCTGGTGCCGCTGCCGGACGGCGGGCACGTGCTCGACACGCCGGGCATCCGCGCATTCCACTTGTTCCACGTGGGCAGCCAGGAACTGCAGTTCCTGCTGCCGGAGATCGGGGCGCTGCTGCCGCAGTGCGCGTTCCGCGACTGCCTGCACCTGGCCGGCGCGAAGTGCGCCGTGATGCAGGCACTGGAGCGTGGGGACATCGCCGCGAGCCGCTACGAGTCCTACCGCAAGATGGTGACGGAGGCGCTGGAGGCGGAGAAGCCGCCCAAGGGCCAGGTGGGAGCCGACCGCGGCAGGCGCAGGTCGCGACCCGACTGACGCGACTCAGCTGCCGGGTTCCGTGGGCTGCTGTGCCCGCGCGCGCCTGCCGAGCCATGCAGCGAGCAAGGCGCCGCTGACGCCGCCGGTGAGAGCGAGCAGGCCCGCGGTGGTGACGGCCACGATGGGACCCGTGTCCTCGACGATGGCGAGCTGGCGTGCGATCTCGTCTTCCTCCAGTCCTGCCTCCCGCCACGTCTCCCCCAGCTGCTCGAGGAAGCGCGGATCGAACTCGAAACCCTGCAACCACGACAGCGCTGCGCAGAGTGCCGCGCCGATGCCGGTGGCGATGAACGAGACGGCAAATGCCGAGGTCGCGCCCATCGCGGGCTCGCGGCGGAGCGCGAGCCACGCAGGCAGCAGCCCTGCCGGGGTGCCGCTCGCCCCGCAGGTGAGGCAGAGGAACCACCACGTCTCGTTGCGCCCGATGGCGATGCCGTGCAGTGCGAGCGTGAGCAGCGCGCCGCAGGCGATCGGCACGAGCCACGACGGCTGTGCCTCGGGCTCCCGGTCGCGGTACCAGGGATGCTGCCAGCGCGGCTCACCGGGGTCCGTCATCGGGGGGCCTCAGCGCGCACGGAACACGAGGTACTTGTAGAGCCACGAGGCGAGCAGCAGCAGGATCGCGATGAAGCCTCCCCGCCAGAGCGGCCACATGGCCAACTCGGCGAGGATCGAACGACCGCGTGCCAGACAGAAGGCGCACCATGCGGCGAGGCCGAGGCCCGCTGCCGTGGCAACGGCCCCGAACGGCTGGTTGAGCAGCGCATCGAGGATCCGGCCGTGGACCAGCAGGCAGGCTGAGGTCGTCACGCCGCACGTGGGACACGGGATGCCGTGGGCGGCAGGCCAGCCGCACGGCTGCATGCCCAGCTGCACGTGCGTGTTGAACCCGCTCGGGTCCGGGGTTGCGCGCGCCAGCAGCAGCACGAGTCCTGCAGCCGTGAGCACGACGACGATGCCGACGGCGCGGTCGATCCACGGGTGCACGGGCGCGTCTTCGATCGGGATGCGGCTCACGTGCGCAGAGTACCGGACCCGTGCCGTGCCGCCACAGCAGCGCGAGCGCTCAGCTGAAGTCGTAGATGTAGCTGAGCTTGTCCTTGCGGACGATCGCGTAGTCGAGGTCCTTGAGGATGCGCAGTTCCTGGTCCTCGAGGTTGAGGCCGCGGATCTGTGGTTCCTCCAGCACGAAGAAGCGCTTCCGGTTGGTCTGGTTGACGTCGTATGCGCCCTTCTCGACGTTGCCGGCCAGCTCGAACTGCACGGCGCCGCTGAAGAACGCGCGGATGCGGGTCATGCGCTTGGGCTGGGCAAGGCGCTTCAGGAACGCATCGCCTGCCACCTCCACGAGTTCGTGGGCGAAGATGACCTCGTCCATGTTGGCGAGCACCTTGGGGGTGCGGATCACCTCGCCGCTGCGCAGCGCCACGAGGGTCGCGTCGTGGATCGTGAGGAAGGAGCGCTCGTGGTCCTCCAGCATGTTGGACAGGCGCTTGGTCTTGTTGGGCAGCCGGCCCTTGATGAGGAAGGCGCTGGTGAGGAACAGGTCCTCGACGATGGCGAGGGCGCCGGGCGTGGGGTTCTCAGGCTGGTTGTTCATGCTGCTCGACGAGCCTCGTGCCATCGAGCATCCGTCGAGCCTCGCCGGCGAGGTAGAACGAACCCGTCACGAGCCGGGGCACCGGCGCGTCGAGCAGGGCCCGCAGCGCCGAGGCAACCGTGTCGTGCAGTTCGGCCCGGTGCCCGCGATCGCGCAGCCACTGCGCGATCTGCACCGGATCCTCGCCAGCCGTGCCCGTGAGCCCGGTGACCAGGAACCCATCGGCCAACGGGAGCAGCGAACTCAACGCCTCGCGCCACCGCTTTCCGGAGGCCGCGGAGAAGAGCACCCGGAAGCGGGACCCCGGCCAGCGACGGGCAAGTTCCGTTGCCACGGCTGCGAGTGAGCGCTCGGTGTGGGCCCCGTCGAGCACCAGCGGGAGGCCGTCCGGGCCGTGCCTCACCTCGAAACGACATGGCAGGCGGACGGCGGGCGCCGGGTCCAGCACCAGCGGCGCCGCAGGGAACACGTGGTGGAACGCCGCGGCGGCGAGCGCGAGCGCTTCGAGTTCGTACTGCTTCGCATCGGGCACGACC
>JBEATZ010000522.1:0-4161 GCA_041161695.1 Planctomycetota bacterium
GCGTGCTCAAGAAGGGTGGGGAGGAGGCGCCGCCCACCGCGGATGACACGGTCACCGTGCACTACACGGGCTGGCTGACGAACGGCAAGCAGTTCGACAGCTCGCGCGGCGGCGAGCCCGCCACGTTCCCGCTCGGCGGCGTGATCAAGGGCTGGACCGAGGGCGTGCAGCTCATGACGCCCGGCGCGCGGTTCAAGTTCACCATCCCCTCGGAACTGGGCTACGGGGCCGAGGGCGCCGGTGCAGACATCCCGCCGAACAGCACGCTGGTGTTCGACGTGGAACTGCTGAGCGTGAAGCGCATGCCGCCGAAGCCCAAGTTCCCTGCCAGCAACGAGAGCGCCAAGAAGGGCGCGCTCAAGAGCGGCATCGCCTACGAGTACCTCGTCGAGGGCACCGGTGAGGCCGCGGGACCGAAGGACGGCCTGTCCTTCCGCTACGCGTTGTTCACGGCCGACGGTCAGTTGCTCGACTGCACCGAGACCAGTGGTCGCAACATCGGGGGCACGCGCGATGCGATGCCGATTCCCTTCCTCAAGGAGGTCGCCGACGTCGTCAAGGTGGGTGACTCGATCCGCTTTGCCGTGCCGCAGAGCGTGTGGCCCAATGCCCAGAAGGACACCGTGTGGGTGCTCACCGTGGCGGGCCTCGGCAAGGTGCCGGAGTACAAGGCGAGTGCTGCGGACAAGCTGACCAAGACCCAGAGCGGCCTCATGTACGAGGTCGTCAAGCAGGGCACCGGCAAGAAGCCGGCAGGACCGTCGACCACCGTCAAGGTGCACTACACCGGCTGGCTGCAGGACGGCACCGTCTTCGACAGCTCGCACGCGCGCAGTGAGCCTGCGGAGTTCCCGCTCAACCGCGTGATCAAGGGCTGGACCGAGGGCGTGCAGCTCATGACCGAGGGCTCGGTCTACCAGTTCACCATCCCCGGCGAACTGGCCTACGGCAGCCGCGGCTCGCCGCCCAAGATCCCGGCCAACGCCACCCTCGTGTTCCTCATCGAGCTGATCGAGGTCAAGTGAACCGCGCGCGCGGCAGGCATGTCTGCTGCCGTACGAGGTGCCCATGACTGCGACAGCCGAGCGCAGTGAAGCGGTGCTCTCCGTGCGTGGCGTCCATCGGTTCCGGCCGGCGGACGGCGCGCAGGTGGCCATCCTGCGCGATGTGACCTTCGAGCTGCGGCAGGGTGAGTTCGCGGCCATCATGGGGCCGTCGGGCTCCGGCAAGTCCACGCTGCTGCACCTCCTGGCGGGCCTCGACCTGCCGTCCGCGGGGACGATCCGCCTGTGTGGCCAAGACCTCGCGCAGGGGGACGAGGAGGCGCGGGCGAAGCTGCGGCGCACCGAGGTGGGCTTCATCTTCCAGTTCTTCCACCTGCTGCCGGACCTGACCGTCGAGGAGAACGTGACGCTGCCGTTGCGCATCCTCGGTCACGATCTGCGTGCGCACCGCGAGCGCATCGAGAGCTTGTTCGAGTTGCTGGGCATCGGCGCCCTGCGCAACCGCATGCCGGCGCAGGTCTCCGGCGGCGAGATGCAGCGCGTCAGCATCGCGCGGGCGCTCAGTGCGCAGCCGAAACTGGTGCTCGCCGACGAGCCCACGGGCAACCTCTCGTCCAAGGCTGGCGAGGAGGTGGTGGCGCTGCTGCGCACCGTCCAGCAGCAGCTGGGCGCCACGATCCTGCTGGTGACCCACAACCCGCGTGATGCGGCATCTGCCGATCGCGTGATGTTCCTCCACGATGGCGTGCTCCGCGCAGGCGCCGAACTGACCAAGGGACCGTTCCGTGTCGCTGACGTCTTTTCTCGTCTCCAGGAGCTGGGCATCTAACCGGCTCCGCACCGTGCTCACGGTGCTGGGGATCGCGTTGGGCGTCGCCATCGTCATCGCCATCCACGTGATGGATCACAACACCGTGGCCAGCCGGCTGCGGGCCCAATTGCTCGATCGCGGCACCATCGACCTCGAGCTCGTGGCCGGTCCCGAGGCGGGCGTGCCCGAGGCCGTGCTCGCCGACCTCGGCAGGCAGGATGGCGTCGCGGCGGTGAGCCGAATCCGCGAGGGGCGTGCCGTGTTGCGCAGCGGGGAGCGCACCGCGGAGGTCGCGGCCTTCGGGATCGCGCCGCTGCCGGCGACGTTTGGACAGTACGTGGTGGCCGAGGGCGCCGACCTCGGAGCCGATGCCGCGCTGGGCGCGTTGTTGCTCGGCAATGATGCGGCCGTCGCGCTGGGCGTCACGGTGGGCGATCGCATCGAGGTCGCACAGAAGCTCGCCCAGCGCGTCGAGTGCCGCGACGGCAGGTTGTCGGTGGTGGAGGTGGATCCTGCGGCCGAGCCGTGGCGGGGCGTGCTGCGGGTCGCCGGCATCCTCCAGCGCGAGGGACTCGGGCGGCGGGAGTTCGGCATGGTGGTCCTGGGCAGCCTCGAACTGCTGCAGGTGCTCCAGGGTGGTGGCGAGCGCTACCAGGTGCGGCGCGAGGCCGGCGCCGACCTCGACAGGATGCGGCGCGAACTCGGCAGGCAGTACGTCGTCTTGGACAGCCGCAGCGCCATGCTCGGCGAGGGTGCGGACGAGCGGGCCTTCCGCAACGGACTCAAGGTGCTGGGTTGCCTTGCCCTCGTGCTGGGGATGTTCGGCGTGTTCCAGACGCTGTCGCAGGGTCTGGTTGCGCGCATCCGCACCCTGGCCCTGCTGCGTTGCATCGGTTCTTCGCGGGGCGCCATCGCGCGGATCTTCCTCGGCGATGCGCTGGCCATGGGCATCGTCGGCAGTGCGCTCGGCATCGGTGCGGGATTGCTGCTCGCGCTCGTGCTGCGCAACGCCCGCATCAGTTCGCTGGGCTACGGCAAGGAGTGGCTCACCTTCGAGGTGCCGCCGGGGCCCGTGCTCGGGACCGCGGCGCTGGGCGTGCTGTTCACGCTCGCGGGCGCCTCGTATCCCCTGTGGCGCGCGCGCAACATGCCTGCATCCGCCATCCTCGAGGCGCGAGGACTCGGCGGCAGTGACCTCTTGCGCGGCGTCCACGTGTGGTTGTTCGTGCTGCTCGTCGTTGCGTTGCCGGCGGGGTACCTCGCCATGACGCCGCTCGTGAGCGAGGAGGGACTCGAGACCCTCGTCGTGCTGCTGCAACTGGGCGGGATGTTGTTGTTGCTCGGTGGCCTGATGCTGGCGGCGCCGCCGCTCGTGCGGTGGATCGGCTGGCTGCTGCTGCGGCCGCTGCGCCTCGTGGCGCCGCTGGGTGCGTGGCTCGCACAGACGGTGCTGCGGCGTTCGTCGGGGCGCGTCGCTGCGGCAGCGTGCGGGCTCGCGGCCGTGCTGCTGGCGTTCCTCGGGCTCAACAGCCTCACCGAGTCCCTGCGCGAGGAGGTGCGGGTGTTCGGTCGGGACGCGCTCGACGGCAGGTTGTTCGTCGAGGGCGCGGCCATGACGCCGGAGCAGGCGCAGGCGTTGCTCAAGGTGGAGGGCGTGGCGGCGGTCGAGCCAGAGCACGGGAGGGTGGCGGAATCGTTCCTGCTGGGAGGGCTCGAACTCGAGCACGCGGCATCCGACGGCGGAGCACTCGAGGCGGACCAGGGCAAGATGCGGCGCTATGCGGACACGAGGCGGCGCACGCTGGTGGCGAGCAGGCGGCTTGCGGCGCAGATGGGCTGGGTCGAGGGGTCGCTGGTCTCGATGCACGATCGCAACGGGGATCCCGTGGCGTACGAGGTGCTGCACGTGAGCGATCGCAGCGGGTACCAGCCCAGCGAGCGATCGTGGGCCGTGACGGCGCCCCACTGGATGAAGCGGGATTTCTGCGTGGCCGAGGCGTGCGTCGAGCGGGCCACGTTGCGGCTCGAGCCGGGCGCCGATGCGAACTTCGTCATGGAGCGGCTGCGGAAGGCGGCGCCGGGCTTCGACAAGCGGCGCAGCGGCGAGTGGATCCGTGAGTACCACCTGCGCGACGTGACGCGGGACTTCGCGTTGTTCGACATCCTGCTCGTGCTCGTCCTCGTGCTGGCGACGAGCGGGCTCGTGAACGGCATGACCATCGCCGCCATGGCGCGCATCCGCGAGATCGGCGTCCTGAGGGCGCTCGGGGTGGGGCTGGGGACCCTGCGGCTCGTGTTCTTGTTCGAGGGCGCGGTGGTCGCCTTCCTGGCGGTGTTGTTGTCGAC
>JBEATZ010000524.1:0-3261 GCA_041161695.1 Planctomycetota bacterium
CGCCGAGTTCGCGAAGCTCGGCACCAACCGCGCCACCGCGGACCACATGGGCATGCTGGCCACGGCCATCAACACGCTCGCCCTGCAGGACGCGCTCGAGCGCGCGGGCACGGCCACGCGCGCCGCGTCGGCCATCGAGATGAAGACGCTGATGGAGCCCTACATCCGGAGGCGCCTCATCCGCCACCTCGAGAAGGGGCGCGTGGTGATCCTCGCGGGCGGCACCGGCAACCCGTACTTCACGACCGACACGGCCGCCGCGCTGCGCGCCACCGAGCTCGGCGTCGATGCCATCTTCAAGGCCACCAAGGTCGACGGCGTCTACGACTCGGATCCCCGCAAGAACCCGAACGCGAAGCGCTTCGACACGCTCTCCTACAAGGAGGCGCTCGATCGCAACCTGCAGGTGATGGACCGCACCGCGTTCACGCTGTGCATGGAGAACGACATGCCGATCATGGTGTTCGACATGTTCGTGCCCGGCAACCTCGCCCGCGCCGCGCGCGGCGAGACGATCGGCACCTGGGTCACCGCCGAGGGCTGAGTCCCGGCGGGGCTGGCCGATGCTCGTTCCGTTGCAGCCGCGCTGCGGCTAGCATCGCTCGCGCCTTTCCCAAGGAGCGCGCATGGACCCAGCCAAGATGATCGTCGACGAACTCCACCAGAAGATCGAGAAGTCGACTCACCACCTCAAGGAACACCTCGCCGGCATCCGCACCGGGCGTGCCTCCCCTTCGCTGATCGACACCGTTCGCGTCGAGTACTACGGCACCATGACCCCGCTGGGCCAGATGGCGCACATCTCGGTGCCCGAGGCGCGTCAACTGCTCGTGACGCCGTTCGACAAGAACCCGCAGTTGCTCAAGGAGATCGAGCGGTCGGTGCTCAAGGCCGACCTCGGCTGCTCGCCGCAGTCCGACGGCAAGGTGCTGCGCCTCATGCTGCCGCCGCTCTCGGGCGAGCAGCGCACGCGCCTCGCCGCCAAGGTGAAGGACATCACCGAGCAGGCGCGCGTGGCCCTGCGCAACGAGCGCCGCGACGCGAAGAAGCACGCGGACCAGGCCAAGAAGGACGGACAGCTCTCCGAGGACGCGTGCAAGAAGCTGCACGAGAAGATCGATGCGGAGATCAAGTCCGGTGAGGCGAAGCTCGACGACGTGCTGAAGCACAAGACCCGGGAGATCCTCGAGGACTGACCGGTCGCACGGGCCGCGCCGCGGCCGCCCGTCGGTGGAAAGCCGCGCCCGGGCCTTCCCGGGCCTTGTTTCGCGCGGCGGGCAACCGATGATGGCCGCCCGCGTTTCCCGCCGCCTTGGGCGGCTCACCCCTGCCTGGGGGCGTAGCTCAGCCGGTAGAGCAGCGGCCTTTTAAGCCGTAGGTCGCAGGTTCGATCCCTGCCGCCCTCACCACATCCCATGCACCTCGATCCCGCCTTCCTCGCCCGTCTCGTCTGCCCCAGCAGCAAGCGCCCGCTCCGCGAGGCGACGGCTGCGGAGCTGGCCAAGGTCAACGCGCGCATCGCCGCGGGTGCGGCCCGCACGCGCGGTGGCGAGGCCGTCCAGTCCCCGTTGGCATCGGCCCTTGTGGTCGAAGGCGGGGAGTGGCTCTATCCGGTCCGGGAGGGGATTCCGATCCTCCTGACTCCAGAGGCGATTGCGCTCTAGACGAAGGGTGCGATACCCCCCTCGCCGGGGTAATGTTCCGGCTCGCAAACTCCATGGTTCACCCCACAGAAAACCCTTCCGCCGTCGAGGCTTCCACGCCCGCTGAGCAGGAGGAGTTCACCGGTCCCTTCGGGTTCTTCCGCAAGTACCAGAAGCCGATCCTGTACACCGCAGGCATGTTCGCGCTCATCACCTTCTCGGTGACGGGGGCGATGATGAGCTACTTCGATCGCATGTTCGCCGGGGACATCCCGCGTGCGTCCATCGAGGTCAGCGGTACGCGGGTGAAGCTGGAGGACGAGGACTACTTCTACGGCATCCAGCTCGCCCAGGGTCGCTATGCGCCCACGGTGGTGCTGCCCGTGCTGGGTGACGCCGGCGGCGCCGACAGCGAGTTGCAGGACACCTACGCGATCCTGCGCCGTGCCGCCCTCACCGAGGGGCTCGACGTCTCCGACGCCGAGGTCGACAAGGCCATCGAGTTCGCCCGCGAGTCGGTCAAGGCCGCCACGCCGCAGGAACTCGCGGCCCGCGTCGGCGCCGCATCGCTCGCCAGCTACCGCGCGGTCGTGCGCGAGGCAATGCGCATCGGCAACTACGTGCGCCTGCAGGCCCTCGCCGCCGACGGCTCCGATGCCGCGCTGATCCGCGAACTGCTGGACGGCCTCGAGAAGGTCGAACTGCGCGTCGCGTCCCTCGACGGCAAGGCCATCGAGGAGGCCCTCAAGGCGGGCGCCAAGCCCACGGACGAGGAACTGCGCACCTGGCTCGACGCCAAGGACGAGAACTGGAAGAACCTCAACCAGGTCTACGACACCAACAAGGTCGCGCTGGAGATCGGCGCGGTCGAGATGGAACAACTGGACCCGGCGGAGTGGACGGCAGAACTCGAGGGTCTCGACGTCGGCGAGGCGGTCACGAGCCGCATCTACGAGGAAGAGAAGGCCCGGATGTTCAAGGTGAACCCGGACACCTGGCGCGCCGAAGGCGGTCAGGACCCCGTGCCGGAGTTCTACCCGCAGGAATCCGACAAGGTGAAGAACGCCGTCCAGCGCATCGCGCGGGCGGAAGAGGTGATGAACAAGCTGATGGCCAAGGTGCGCGAGCGCCGTGAGTCCGGCCTGTCCACCGCCTCCAATGCCGTGAACGCGGCGACGGATGCGCGCAATGCCGCGCAGGCCGCGCACAAGGAAGCGGTGATGAACGCCGAGGCGCCCGGCGCCGACGAGGCCGCGAAGAAGCTGGCCACCGACAAGCAGGCCGAGCTGACCGCGAAGCAGGCAGAACTCGATGCCGCCACCAAGGCGCTCGAGGACGCCCGCCTCGCCTTCGACTTCCGCGCCGCCTTCACCGAGCTCACCAACGGCAAGAAGGGCTTCAAGCTCGTTGCCGTGGCCGAGCCGCGCAACGCCGAGGGCCTGAAGAGCCTGCCCGAACTGGGCGAGTGGTCGAACCCGTTCCTCGCCACCGCCCTCGCCCAGAAGGGCGAACTCGGCAGCATGGTGGCGCGCACGCCGACCGCAGCGTTCCTGTTCCGGGTCACCGACATCGTCCAGCGCCCGCTGAAGGGCTGGGACGTGCTGCGCCCGATCCTCGA
>JBEATZ010000007.1:0-6057 GCA_041161695.1 Planctomycetota bacterium
TGCTGGCCTCGCCGCACTTCGGCGAGCGCTGGGCGCGCCACTGGCTCGACCTGGTGCGCTACTCGGAGACGCTGGGGCACGAGTTCGACTTCGAGCTGCAGCATGCGTGGCGGTACCGCGACTACGTCGTGCGCGCCTTCAACGCCGACGTGCCTTACGACCAGTTCGTGCGCGAGCACATCGCCGGCGACCTGTTCGACGTGCCGCGGCGCGATCCCGTCACCGGGGCCGACGAGTCCATGGTGGCGACCACGTTCTGGTGGCTCGGCCAGCGTTCCCACTCGCCCGTCGACGTCCGCGCCAGCGAGGCCGAGTACGTCGAGAACCAGATCGACGTCCTGGGCAAGGCATTCCTCGGCCTCACGGTCGCATGCGCCCGCTGCCACGACCACAAGTTCGATGCGATCTCGACCGAGGACTACTACGCCCTCTACGGCGTGATGAGTTCCACGCGGCCGAAGCTCGCACCGGTGGAGCCGCCTTCCACGTGGGAGTTCCACCGCGATGCCGTCGGGGCCGCACGCGACAACCTGGTGGTCGCGGCGCTGCCACGGCTCGCGGCGGCAGCACAGCGCGTCGATGCGTACCTGCTTGAGGCGAGCCGCATCGTGGCCGAGCGTGCGCTGCACACGGGCGCACCGGCGACGCTGCGCATGGACGGCAGCGGCAGCCAGCTGGACGGGAAGGTGCTGCAGCGCTGGGTCGACCTCCTGCAGTCCGACGGCATCCGCCGCGGCTCGCACCCCGCCCACGTGTTCCACCTGGTGGCGTCTGCGGCGCCCCTCGAGCAGGCACGGCGCTTCGACCGCGCCCGCGCCCAGCCCGCAGGAGCACCCGCGGCTCCTGCCGCCACCGACGAACTCCTCGGCGACTTCACGAAGGGCGACCTGCAGGGCTGGACGGCCACGGGTGCGGGCTTCGTCGCGGCGCCGGCAGGGAGCGTGGTGGCCGGCGAGCAGCCGGATGCCCCCATCGTGGAGTTCGCGGACGGCGCCACGGCGCACAGCGGGACCACGGGCAGGCGGCTCCAGTCCGCGCTGCGGTCGCCGACCCGCGAGATCACGAGGCGCTACCTGCACGTGCGCCTCGCAGGCCGCAGCGCGCGCGTGAACGCCGTCGTGGACGGCTTCACGCTCATCCAGTACCCCATCTACGGCGAGCTCAAGCAGTTCGTCGACCATCCCGAGCTGCGCTGGTTCACCTTCGACCTCGGCCGCTGGAAGGGTCGCAAGCTGTACGTGGAGCTGCTCGACCAGGAGACGCCGGACCCCGCGGACAAGGTGCGCGAGAACGGCTACGGACCGGACAGCTGGATCGCGGTGCAGCAGGCATGGCTGAGCGACGAGGCCAAGCCGCCGGCGATGCCGTCCCCCACCCTTGCTGCAGCAGTCCATGCCGACGGGGCGCGTGTGACGACGGTCGAGGAACTGGCCCGCGGCCTGCGGGACACGGCCGTGCGCTCCCTGCACATGGTTGCCGACGGCACCATGGCGACGGCGCCGGATGCCGCGGCGCGGGTCGCGTGGCTCAACCTGCTCGTTGCGCGCAACCTGCTGCCCGTGGAACAGGACGCGGTGCTCGCGTCCGCGCGCGAGGAGTTCGCACTCGCAGCGGCAGCGATCCCGTCGCCGCAGCTCGTGCACGGCGCCGAGGACGGGGGTGCATTCGACGAGCCGGTGTTCGTGCGCGGCAACCACGCAGCCACTGGCCCCGTGGTGCCCCGCGGCTTCCTCACGGCGCTGGAGACCACGGCACGGCAGCCGGTCGCCCGCGGCAGCGGCAGGCGCGAGCTCGCCGACCGCATCGCCGACCCCGACAACCCGCTCACCGCGCGCGTGATGGCGAACCGGGTCTTCCACCACGTGTTCGGCCGCGGCCTCGTGGCCTCCGTGGACGACTTCGGCGCACTGGGCGAGGAACCCACGCACCCCGAACTGCTGGACTGGCTCGCGCTGCGCTTCGTGGAACAGGGCTGGTCGGTGAAGGCGCTGGTGCGCGAGCTGCTCCTCTCGCGCGCCTTCCGCACCAGCAGTGCGCCTGCTTCCGGAGCAGTCGCCGAGGTCGACCCCGAGAACCTGCTGCTGTCGCACATGCGCATCCGCAGGCTCGAGGGCGAGGCCGTGCGCGACGCGCTGTTGCGCACGTCCGGGAGGCTCGATCCCGCCATGGGCGGCCCCTCGGTGGGCGTGCACCTCACCGCCTTCATGGAGGGACGCGGACGGCCGGGCTCCGGCCCGCTGGACGGCGACGGCAGGCGCTCGCTCTACGTCGAGGTCCGACGCAACTTCCTGCCGCCCATGATGCTGGCGTTCGACGTGCCCCTGCCGTCCAGCACGGTCGGCAGGCGCACGGTGTCCAACGTGCCGGCACAGGCGCTGATCCTGATGAACGACCCGTTCGTGTTGCAGCAGGCGCGGCACTGGGCGGCGCGGCTGCTGGCAGAACCGCACGCGACGGATCGGGCGCGCATTGCCGCACTGCACCGCGAGGCCCTCGCGCGCGAGCCGCGGGACGAGGAACTCGACAGCCTCGAGGCCTTCGTGCGCGAGCAGTCCCGCGCGCACCCGGATGCTGCCGACGAGGCTGGGCGCAGGCTGCTCGCCTTCACCGACCTCTGCCACGTGGTCTTCAACCTGAAGGAGTTCGTGTTCGTCCCGTGAGGCACCACGCCCCCAACCACTGCGCCGGGCACGCCCCGCGCGCCCTCACCCGCCGCGAGATGCTCGCGCGCAGCGCCAACGGGTTCGGCGGCCTTGCCCTTGGCGTGCTGCTGGGCGAGCGCCTCGGCGCGATCGCGCCGGCACGGATCCCGGCGCGCGCGAAGCAGGTGATCTTCCTCTACATGGACGGCGGCCCATCGCAGGTGGACACCTTCGACCCCAAGCCGCGCCTCGCGGCAGAGAACGGCAAGCCCTTCGGACTCAAGGCCGAGCCCACGCAGTTCAACAACAACGGCACCACGCTGCAGAGCCCGTGGGAGTTCGCTCGTCACGGCGACAGCGGCCTCGAGATCAGCAGCCTGTTCCCGCACCTTTCGCGCAGCGCCGACCGTCTCTGCGTCGTCCGTTCGATGACCTCCGAGTTCAGCGAGCACACGGCCGCGAACTACTTCCTCCACACCGGGCTCGGACTGGCTGGCCGCCCCACGATGGGCGCGTGGTTCGGTTACGGCCTCGGCACCGAGAACCAGGACCTGCCTGCCTTCGTCGTCGTCAACGGCGGCTTGATCCCGCCGGGCGGGCTCGACTGCTTCAGCAACGGCTTCCTGCCCGCGACCCACCAGGCCTCGATCTTCCGGCCCAAGGACCAGCCCATCGCCAACCTCGCGCGATCCGAGGCCAGTGAGCAACTGCAGCGCAGCAAGCTCGACCTCATGCGCCGCCTCGACCGCGGCCGCCTGGAGCAGCTCGGCTCCGCGGACGCCATCGAATCCGCCATCGCCAACCAGGAGCTGGCCTTCCGCATGCAGGCTGCCGTGCCCGAACTCGCCTCGCTCGACGGCGAGTCCGAGGCGACCAAGCAGCGCTACGGCCTGGATGCCGAGTACGAGCACACGCGCACCTACGCGCGGCAGTGCCTGCTGGCGCGCCGCATGATCGAGCGCGGCGTGCGCTTCGTGGAGGTCACGTGCCCCGACACCGGCCACGACCGCTGGGACCAGCACAACGACCTGAAGGGCGGCCACGCCGACAACGCCCGCGCAGTCGACCAGCCGATCGCCGCGCTGCTGGAGGACCTCGCCGCGCGCGGCCTGCTCGAAACCACGCTCGTGGTGTGGGCCGGCGAGTTCGGGCGCACCCCGTTCGCGCAGGGCACCCACGGCCGCGACCACAACCCGTTCGGCTACAGCATCTGGCTCGCAGGCGGCGGCGTGCGAGCCGGCCACGTGCACGGGGCCACGGACGAGTACGGCTACAAGGTCGTGCAGGGCAAGGTGACGATGCACGACCTGCACGCGACCATGCTCCACCTGCTGGGCATCGACCACACGAAGCTCACCTACCGCTTCGGCGGCCGCGACATGCGCCTCACGGACGTGTTCGGCGAGGTGGTCACCGAGATCCTCGCCTGAACGGGCTGCATGCAAACGAAAACGGAGCGCACGTGGCGCTCCGTTCGGGGTGACGCACCGCGGAAGCGGCGCATCCAGCTCGATCCGGCGATCAGGCCTTCTTCTGGGCCTTGCTGAACGCGCGGTTGCGGCCGCGCAGCGCCTTCACCAGCGGGTACTCCACCTTCTTGCCGCCCTTCTCGACGCGGATCAGGCCGCGCTTGATGGCCTTGGTGGACAGCTTCATGCGGACCACAGAGCCCTCAGGGGTGAGGACGCGCACCGTCTGGATGTTCGGCTTGAACTTCCGCTTGCTGCGGCCGGTCACGCGACGGCCGACGCCGCCCTTCTTCTTGGCGAGACCGCGGCGGGTGACTTGGTTGCCCGTGCGGGTACGACGGCCGGTGATTTCGCAGACTCTGGACATGGCTGGTTCGTGGGGAAAGGAAGGGCGAGCAGGATAGCGACGGGACCTCCCGGGGCAAGGGTCCGCCGCCGCGATCCGGGTTCGGCCCGGGCGACGTCCCCGCTCAGGTGGCCCGGAGGCCTCCGGGGACCGGGGGTGCGGGCAGCCGGTTGCGGCCGTGCCATGCGAAGGCGAGCCCTGCGAGGGCCATGGCCACGCACAGGGTCTGGCCCATGGTCAGCCCGAGCAGCACGGTGCCCACGGGGTCATCGGGACCGGTGAACTGGGCATCGGGCTGGCGCAGGAACTCGATGGGGAACCGGGCGGCGGCATAGCCAACGAGGAACAAGCCACCGTAGAAGCCGGGTGCGAACGGCCGCGTGCGGGTGGTCGCGTAGAGGACGAAGAGCAGCACGCCGAGAACCAGGCCCTCGCCCAGCGCCTCATAGACCTGGCTCGGGTGGCGGAACGGGACCTGATCCTTCACGGCGTTCCAGTCGAGCCCTTTGGCGATCGCGTCCCATGGGATCGGCCGGCCGAGGGCATCGGTCTTCGACAAGTGCGGCTGCACGTCTGCGAAGGCGCGATGGCCGTAGGCCACCTGCACGCAGAGTTCGCGGTCGCGCATGGTCCAGCCCTCCTGGATGCCGAGGAGGCGCTGCGCCACCGGATCGGTCGGGAAGCGCATGGCCCAGCCCGTTCCGGCCTCGGTGACGCGGCCGTAGAGCTCGCCGTTCACGAAGTTGGCAATGCGCACCGCGAAGATGCCGGGGGTGACGGCGAGGGCGCACGCATCGCCCACGCGCAAGGCGGGGAGCTTGTGCTTCCGCGCGAACAGCCAGAACGCGACGCACACGCCCACGAGGCCGCCGTGGAAGCTGAGTCCGCCGCCCCACACCTGCAGGAACTTGAGCGGCGAGAGCAGCGCCTGGTCGTAGAAGACCGAGTACCCGATGCGGCCGCCGAGCAGCACGCCGATCACGGTGTAGAAGATCAGGTCGCCGACCCGCTCGGGCGCCACCGGGAAGAACCCGGCGCGCGCGAGCCGCGTGAGGATGGCCTGCCCGGCGAGGAACCCGACCACGTACATGAGGCCGTACCAGCGGATGTCGATGGGCAGCCCCGGGATGTCGAACAACACCGGGTCCCAGGCGGGAAAGTCCATGGCGGCCGAGGCTACCGACAGCCTCCGTGCGATGCCATGGCGCACACCGAGGTGCTGTTTGTGACGGGAGGAGCGACGGGCTAGTCTGCCCGCCCCGATGAGCGAGCACGCACGGAACCTGAGGGCACTGCTGGGCGAGATGCCGGCATCGTTGCGCGAGGCGATCGCGGCCGCTGGGGGCAAGCAGGCCGAGGTGATGGCGGTCACCCTGCCGCAGTTGCCGCGGAAGATCGGGCGCGACCCCCTCGCTGCCGGGCGCGTCCACTGGGGTGACAGCGACGTGAACCTCGCGGCCTGGCGGCGCTGCGATGCCGCAGCCGCACTGATGCTCCTCGAGGCGCGGGCCACGGACGCAGAACTCGTCGACCTTCACGCGCACGGCGACCTGGAGGAGCGCGCCATGGTGCTGCGCAGCCTCGCGCTGCTGCCCACCGG
>JBEATZ010000016.1:0-4246 GCA_041161695.1 Planctomycetota bacterium
GACCGCGATCCTCACGGGGCGCACGTTCCTCGCGGAACGGACGCTCTTCACGGACGGGGCGCTCTTCGCGGACCGGACGGTCCTCGCGCGGACCGCGATCCTCGCGGGGCGGACGGCCGCCGAACTCGCCGCGCGGGCCACGGTCCTCGCGCGGACCGCGATCCTCACGGGGCGCACGTTCCTCGCGGAACGGACGGTCCTCGCGCGGCGCACGCTCCTCACGGAACGGACGCTCTTCGCGCGGACCACGCTCCTCGCGGAACGGACGCTCTTCGCGCGGACCACGCTCCTCGCGGGGCGGACGGCCTCCGAACTCGCCACGCGGGCCACGATCCTCACGCGGACCGCGATCCTCACGAGGCGCACGTTCCTCGCGGAACGGACGGTCCTCGCGCGGCGCACGCTCCTCGCGGGCGGGACGCGCGGCCTCGGCGCCGGCCTCGGCAGGGGCACCACCGCGCTCGGCCAGGATCACGGCCTTGCGGCTCAGCTTGATCTTGCCGAAGTCGTCGATGCCGATGACCTTGACCTTGAGCTTGTCGCCCACGCGCACGGCATCGGTCACCGCGCGCAGGAACTGATCGCTCAGCTCCGACACGTGGCACAGGCCTTCCTGGCCCGGCAGCACTTCGATGAAGGCGCCGAACTCCTTGATGGCCGTGACCGATCCCTCGTACAGCCCGCCGAGCTCGACCTCGGCGGTCATCGTCTTGATGTACTCGACGCAGGCCAGCACCTTCTCGGCGTTGAGGCCGGTGATGGTGCACATGCCGCCGTCCTCGACGGCGATCTTGACCTGGTAGTCCTCCTGCATCGCACGGATGTTGCGACCGGCAGGGCCGATGATCAGGCCGATCTTCTCCGAGGGGATCTTGAGCGACTCGAGGCGCGGCGCGTTGGGGCTGAGCTGCTCGCGCGGCGCGCGCAGTGCCTTGAGCATCTCGCGCAGCACGTGCATGCGGCCCTCGCGCGCCTGCTCCAGTGCCTCCTTCATGATCTGCGGCGTGAGGCCATCGCACTTGATGTCCATCTGCAGGGCGGTGATGCCGTCCTGCGTGCCGGTGACCTTGAAGTCCATGTCACCGCAGGCATCCTCGGAACCGAGGATGTCGCTGAGGATCGCATAGCGCTTGCCTTCCATGACGAGGCCCATGGCCACGCCGGCAACCGGGCGCTTGATCTTCACGCCGGCATCCATCATGGCGAGCGTGCCGGAGCACACCGTGGCCATGGACGAGCTGCCGTTCGACTCCAGGATCTCGGAGGTGATGCGGATCGTGTAGGGGAAGTCGGCCTTGGCGGGGATCACCGGCTCGAGGCCGCGCTCCGCGAGGGCGCCGTGACCGATCTCACGACGACCGGGCGCGAGCACGCGCTTCACCTCGCCCACGCTGAAGGGCGGGAAGCTGTAGTGGAGCAGGAACCGCTTGGGCGGCTCCACCATCAGCCCGTCGATGCGCTGCTGGTCATCGACACCGCCGAGGGTGCAGATGCCGAGCGACTGCGTCTCACCGCGGGTGAACAGCACCGAGCCGTGCACGCGCGGGAGCACACCCACCTCGATGGTGATCTGGCGGATGGTCTTGTGGTCGCGGCCGTCAGCACGGCGTCCGCTGAGGATGGCCTGGCGCTCGCCATCCTTGGCGATCTCCGTGGCGATCTCACCGATCATCATCGACCAACCCTTGGCCTGCGTCTCGGTGTAGCCGGAGGGCACCGGGAACGCGGCAGACACCTGCTCCTTGACCGCCTTGGTGGCGGCAGAGCGCTGCTGCTTGTTGCCCGGCGAGCAGGGCGCGGCGCGGAGGGCTGCGCCGAAGCGCTCCTCGATGGCCTTGGCGATGGCCTCGTCGCGCTTCTGCGGCTCGTACTTCATCTTCGGCTTGCCGGCCTTGGCGACGAGTTCCTCGATCATCGAGGCGACCTCGGCGCAGACCTTCTGGCCCATGGCCAGGGCCTCCAGCATCACCGCTTCCTTCACTTCCTTGGCGCCCGCCTCCACCATCACGATGGCGTCCTTGTGGCCGGACACCGTGAGGTTGAGGAGGTTGTCGGGCGACTGGACCTGGCTCCAGAGCGGGTTCACCACGAGCTTGCCGCCGATGTGGCCGATGCGGCACATGCCGAGGGCCTGACCCGCGGGGATCGAGCTCACGGCCAGCGCGCCGTAGCAGGCGATCGCGGCGATGAAGTCGGGATCGTTCTCACGGTCCGTCGACAGCACCTGCGACAGCACCTGCACCTCGCGGCGGAAGCCGTCCGGGAACATGGGCCGGATGCTGCGGTCGATCAGGCGGCAACCGAGGATCTCCTTGGTCGTCGGCCGGCCTTCGCGCTTGAAGAACCCGCCGGGGATCAGGCCCGCGGCCGCGGTCTTCTCGCGGTAGTCCACCGTGAGGGGGAAGAAATCGATGTTCTCGGGCGCCTTGGCGCTGTTGGCCGTCGCCAGCACCATCGTGTCGCCGTAGCGGACCACGCATGCGCCATCGGAGAGCTTGGCCATGCGGCCGGTCTCGATGGAAAGCTTGCGGCCACCGATCTCGCGCTCCACCACCACGCGGCCCGAGGGCTGCACTGCGGGAGCTGCTGCTGCTGCTGCGGCGGGGACCGCCGTCTCTTCGGCCTTCGGCGCGGCCTTGCCGTGCTTCTTGCCCTGGTTGTTGCTGCTGGATTCCTTGGGAGCCTTGCCGGTCTTCGGCTTGGCTGCCCCTGCACTCTGCGTCTTCTTGCTTGCCATGTTTTTCCTGGGGTTCATTCATTCCCCCGGACCGCGCTGCCGCTACAGCGGCACCGCACGCGATGCAGGGGTCGGAGCCCGTGGGCTCCTGCGGTCCAGCCGGGGCAAAGGGCCCCGGGCTGCCGCGCAGTGGCCGGGCACCGTTGGCGCCTCCTGCGCCCCTTGGGGGCACCCGGCTGTCGTCCACCGTGCGCCCAAACGGGCGCAGCCCTCGAAAGGCCCCGGCCCCGCACCTGTGCGGACCCGGTCCGGCGGTGGTGGCGCCGCAATCCTGCGGAACCACCCTCGTACGTCATCAGTCTTCTGTCGTTCGGTCGAATGCCTCGTGGGAACCGTCGGCACCCCGCCCGCGCTGTGCGGACGGTCAGACGGTCACTTGCGCAGGCCGAGCTTGTCCGCGATCGCGTTGTACTTGTTGCGATCCACGCGGGCGAGGTAGGCCATGAGCTTGTTGCGGCGGTTGACCTTCAGCAGCAGGCCGTGCCGGCTGTTGAAGTCCTTCGTGTGCCGCTTCATGTGTTCGGTCAGGTCCTTGATGTCCTTGGTGAGGAGCGCGATCTGCACCTCGGGGGAACCGTTGTCACCCTCGTGGCGCTTGTACTCCTGGACGATCTGCTTCTTGGTGTCTGCGTTGAGTGGCATCCCTGATCTTCTTTCGGTTTCAGTTCCTGCGGCCCAGAACAGGGCTTCCGGTGCCGAGGTCGGCCAAGGTTTGGCGTTGGAAAGGGAAGCAGGTTAGCGGCGGCTCCCTGCGGCCACAAGGATCAACCGGCCCGGGAGATCCCGGCGGGACGGTGCGGGGCTGTGGCGGGAAGCCGGGGAGGGGTCCCTGTGCCTTCGGCAGGGACGGCTGCCCCACTGGAGTCGGGCAGGCGCGAGGCTCCCTCGGCGGGACGGGGACAAAACGGGCGCAACGGGCGGGCATCCCCCCCGCAAGCATACGTGCGACCCTGCTCTCGGGACCTGTTCAGGGCTTGCGCTGCGGCAGGTTCTCGAGGAGTTCGCTCGCCACCAGCTCGGCGCAGCTGCGCGCCATCAGCTCGCGGTCGCGGGGCGCCGAGGCCGCCGGCCTCGACGTCACCGCTGAAGCCACCGCTCCCTCCAGGCGCGCGGCCTGGCGCCCGAGTCGTGGAGCCCAGGTCACGTTCCCGGGCGGGAAAGCGGATCAACGGACGGCGCATGGGGCGCACAGCCCCCACGGGTCAGAGCGTGGTCGCCAATGCGCCGGAGCTGGGCGGGGCAACCGAGTTTCACGCGGTGCGCGACCACGGTCCCACGCGCCGGAACCGAGGTTGGTCAGTCGCAGATCCAGCGCATCCAGCCCTCGACTCCCCGCACGCGCCGCCGCTCCATCCAGGCGAGCAGGGGAGCCGTCAGCGCGAGGAACACGACCGCCAGCACCAGCGAAGGCCAGGGGGAGAGGGCCTGTTGCCAGTATTGCGTCGTCTCCTCGCCACGCGCCGTCGCGAGCAACCAGAGGGGCCACAGGTGCACGATGTGGTGCAGGAC
>JBEATZ010000040.1:0-3753 GCA_041161695.1 Planctomycetota bacterium
GTTCGCAGGCGCGCGGCTGGAACAGCCCGTGGACGGCATCACCTTCGCCCCCACGCTGCGCGGCAGGGACGCGGAGACGAAGGACCGCGTGCTCGTCTGGCACTTCAACGGCTACGGCGGCCAGCAGGCGGTGCGCGAGGGCAACCTCAAGGGCGTCCGCACCGGACTCCACAAGGATCCCGGTGCCCCGCTGCAGCTGTTCGACCTGGCAGAGGACCTCGCCGAACAGCGCGACCTCGCAGGGGAGCGGCCCGAGGTCGCGAAGCGCATGCGCGAACTGCTGGATCGGTCCTTCACCCCGAGTCCCGACTTCCCGTTCCCGGCGCTCGACGGCACGAAGCCGACGAAGAAGGCTGCCGGCAAACGGGGCGACTGAACCCCGGGCTCACGCCTTCGGGACGGATCGCTCGGCAGGATCGTCGACCTCGAAGAACTCCGGCACGTCGAACGAGAACATGGCCGCGAGCAACGAGGTCGGGAACTGCTCGCGCAGGTTGCGCAGGTCGCGCACGTTGCCGTTGTAGAAGCGTCTGGCCGCGGCAATGCGGTCCTCGGTGAGGGCCAGTTCCTCCTGCAGGTTGCGGAACGATGCATCGGCCTTCAGCTGAGGGTAGGACTCGGCCACGGCCACCAGCTGGCGCAGCGCGAGCGCGAGCCGCGACTCCTCGCGGCCGAGGTCCCCCACGCGTTGCTGGGCGATCGCCTGGCTGCGCAGCTGGGTGACCCGTTCCAGCACCTCGCGCTCGTGCGCCGCGTACCCGCGCACGGTGGCCACGAGGTTGGGAACGAGGTCGTGGCGGCGCTTCAGCTCCACGTCGATGCCCGACCAGCTCTCCCGCACGTGGCCCTGCAGGCGCACGAAGCGGTTGTAGTTGGCGAGGAACCACACCGCGGCACCGAGGCCGAGGAGCGCGAGCAGGATGTACACGGGTGCGGTTTCAGGCGTCATGGGAGGCCTCGAGGCGCTGCAGGAGGTGGCGGGGCCATTGGGCGAGGAACGCGACTGCGAAGTCGATCCGCGCGCGGAACCGGACGGGGTCCCACCGGCCGCGGTCGTCGCAGAAGCATGCATGGCCTGCCTCCACGTCGATCACCGGCGGCTGCGCACCCAGCAGCAGTTCCATCATCCCCGGGTGCACGAGGTCGTAGGCGAACTTGCGGTCCTTGCACGTCACGTGGAACCTCCGGCTGAACTCCTCGGACTCGAAGTCGATGTCCTCGAAGCCGAGGAAGCCGGCGAGCCGGTCGAGCACGTTCTCGGGCCGGATCAGCAGCGCGGGCGGATCCCAGGGCAGCCCCACGATCAGGTAGCTGATGCGGTAGGTGGTCGTGGACCGGTTCTTCCCGCTCCCCGAGGTGACCTTGTAGGTGAAGTCGCCGGCCTGAACGCCGAACCGGCGACCCTGCACGTCGAGGTGACCGCGCAGCGTGTTGTACGCGCGACGCCCGTGTCCGCGCCGGAACACCTCGAACTGTGCGAACCGGTCGTCGTGGTCGGGATCCTCGGCGGGATCGAAGCTCCAGCCGAGGCTCGCAGCGAGGGCTGCGAGGTCGGCGCGGCGCTGCTGCTCCACCTTCCACTGGTACCACGCCAGCAATGCGATGCCGGCGAGCACCACCAGCACGAGGGGGATCACGGCAGCCGGATCCATGGCGGCTCAGAGCTGCGCGCGGAACGGCCAGGCCGGCAGGCCCTCGCCGTTCCAAAGTTCGGTCATGACCGCATCGCCCCACGCGTAGCGGATCGCCTTCGGCTCGGGCACCGCGCTGCAGCGCACGCCCACGCGGTCGCCGTCCTCGAGCCAGGCCTCGGCTGCATGGAAGGTGCCGTCGGCGCCCGCCAGTTCGAAGCCCGGGATCGGGCCGCCCTTGGCGCGCAACCCGCCGCGTGTGCCGCGGCCGAACACCACCGTGACCGTGCCGTCCACGCGCGCGAACTTCGGCTCGTTGGGACCCTCCCACTGCACGTCGCGGCCATAGGTGCGGGAGAGCGCTGCGAGCGCCAACCGCTCGCCCACCGCCAGCTTGTTGGCCGGGTGGATGTCGCGTGGGTCGCCCACGTCCATCGTCACCGCCATGCCGGTGCCCGGCAACGCGAGCGCCGCCTGCTGGGCTGCGCGGATGTCGCCGGTCTGCCCCGTGTCGCCGCCGTAGGTGAAGGGTGCGAGTTGCACGAAGTGGAACGCCATCTCGCGCCCGAACGCCTGCCGCCAGTCGGCGATCATGCCCGGGAACATGCGCGCGTACTGTTCGTGGCGCCCGCGGTTCGACTCGCCCTGGTACCAGATGGCGCCGCGGAACGCGAAGGGCACCAGCGGCGCGATCATGCCGTTCCACAACACCGTGGGACGGTTCGGGTCGTTGGAGCCGTCGTGCGGCATGAAGCCGACGTCGGGCATGGCCGCGCCCTTGCGGAAGCCCCAGCCCGAAGCAAGCGGCTGCCATGCGCCACCCGAGCCGATGCGCGCATCCGCCGCCTCGCCGCCGATGCCGCCGTCACCCGAGGTGTCCACCACGCGGATCGCCAGCACGTTGCCGGCCTCCAGCACGCGGTCGGCAGGCACCACGTAGCGGCGCGGCTTGTTCCACGAGCCCGGGCGCTCGGTGCCGGCAAGGCGCTCGCCGTTCCAGAACACCGTGTCCATGTCGTCGATCGGACCGAGTTCGAGGTCGAGCTTGCGACCCACCCACTCGCCCGGCAGTTCCACCCTGCGCGCGTACCAACCGACGCCGTCGAAGTCGCCGAGTCCGGCCTGCGACCAGCGGTGCGGCAGCGCGATGTCCGTGGCGCCTTCGCCTGCAGCCCGCGTGACCGGCTCCTTCGCATCGACCTTGCGCCACCACGCAGCCATCTGCTTCGCGTGCTCGGCCGCGCCGCTGCCCTCCAGCGCGGCGATGCCGTGCTGGAACTCGGGGAAGTCCGCGAGCGCCGGCTTGCGGTTCCATGCCTCGCACACGGTGCCGCCCCATGCCGACACCACGAGGCCCACGGGCACGTCGAGGTCGCGGTGCAGCTTGGCGCCGAAGTAGAACGCCACGGCGCTGAAGTCGAGGGCGCGCTCGGGCGTGCAGACCGCCCAGTTCCCCTGGATCGTGTCGGTGGGCGCAGGGGCCACCTGCTTGGCCACGGTGAACAACCGCACCTTCGGCAGGTTCGCCGCCTCGGCCTTCGCCTGGTGCTTGCCGCCGAAGCCGCCGACCCAGCGGATCATCCACTCCATGTTGGACTGGCCCGAACCGAGCCACACCTCGCCGAGCAGCACGTCGTCGAGCACGAGTTGCTCCGCACCGCTCGCAACGCGAACGGTGTGCGGGCCGCCGGCTGCCGGCGTCTTCACGCGCACGAGCCAGTTGCCCTGGGCGTCTGCGGTCGTGGCCCACTTCGTGCCCTCTGCAAACGAGGCCGTGACCTCGATCGCGGCACCCGGCGCGGCCTTGCCCCAGACCGGGGCATCCGTTGCCTGCTGCAGCACCATGTGGCTGCCGAAGATCGGCGCGAGACGCAACGAGGGATCCTGCGCGGCGAGCAGGCCGGCACAGGCGAACACGAACGCAGCGGGGACGAGACGTGCCATGCGCGCGTTCTACTGCATCGCGCGGATGCGCGCGATGCGGCCGTCGCTTCCCGCGGCCCACACCGAACCATCGGGGGCGACCGCAACGACGTGGAACCCCGGCAACTCGCACGGGAGCCAGGTCCTGCCGCCGTCGGTGCTGCTGCAGCAACCCTGCGGACCGGCCGCGAGCCAGCAC
>JBEATZ010000452.1:0-2665 GCA_041161695.1 Planctomycetota bacterium
GTGGAGGACCTCGCCGTGGCGCACGTGGTGGTGCTGGCGGTGGGTGACCCCGACCTGCTGGCTGCCGGGGCCGCGTGCACGAAGGCACCGCCGCGGCCGTGCAGCCTGTGGCTGCACACGAGCGGCCTGCACGACCTCGACGTGCTCGACCCGCTCGTGCCGCACGGCGTGCGCAGGGGCATCCTGCACCCTGCCGTGCCGATCCCCGACGCGCTCACGGGCCTGCGCAACCTCGAGCACGGGCCTGCCGTGCTGACCGGCGACGAGAACGCGATGCAACTGCTGCGCCGCCTCGCCGAGTCGCTGGCCATGACGGCGATCCCCTGCGCAACAGGTCGCCGCGCCCTCTACCACGCTGCCTGCGCCCTCGCCGCGAACGGCGCCACGGCGCTGTTCGGGGCCGTCGAGCGCCTGCTCGGGGCCCATGGCGGCATCGATCCCGCGGACCAGCGGCTGCTCGGTGCAGCCCTGATGGAGCGCGCGGTTGCCTCGTGCCGCCGCGAGGGGCCTGCAACGGCGCTGTCGGGGCCGGTTGCACGCGGGGACCATGCCACCGTGCAGGCGCACCTCGGTGCGCTCGGCGAGGTTGCCGATGCGCCGCGCGCGGCCTACCTCGCGCTCATGCGCGAAGCACTCATGCTCGCCCGCCAGCGCGGCCTCGATGCTGCGTCGGTTGCGCGCATCGAGGCTTCGCTGGCCGGGGAGGCAGCGCGCTGATGGCCGAGATCGTCGCCTCGATCCTCGCGGAGAACCGCGAACAGGTGCTGCACGCGGCCGCGCGCGCGGCGATGGACGGCGCCGACTGGGTCGAGTTGCGCCTCGACCGCTGGCCGCTCGGTGCGGACCTCGAGTCCGTGATCGGTGCGATCCGGCTGCCGGTGCTGGTGGCGTGCCGCACGCCCGAGGACGGCGGTGCGTTCCGCGGCACCCTCGGCGAGCGGCGCGAACTGTTCGGCGCGGCGCTGGCCGCTGGTGCGCAGGGCATCGACCTCGAGCACTGGGAGACGTGGACGCCGTCGCTTGGCCGCAACCGGCTGCGGCTGCTGGTGCGCTCGTACCATCACCTCACGGGCGTGCCCAAGGACCTGCGCGCCGTCCACGAGCGCTTGTTCGCGCAGCAGTGCACGGTGGCCAAGATCGCCGTCACCGCGCACGACCTCGCCGATGCGGCCCCCGTGCTGGAGTTCCTCGCCGCGGTGGACCAGGAGAAGCAACCGACGGTTGCGTTCGCCATGGGGCGCACGGCGTGGCCCACGCGGCTGCTCGCGTGCATCCTCGGTGGGCGCCTCGTCTACGGCAGCATCGCCGGCTGTGCCGAGACCGCGCCCGGGCAGGTGCCCGTCGACCAGCTCGCGGGCCTGTACCACGTCCACCGGCTCGGTCGCGACACGCGCATCCACGGCCTGCTCGGCAACCCCGCGCTCCACTCCCTGGGCCCGTGGCTGCACAACCGTGCGTTCCAGCGCCTCGGTCTCGATGCCGTCTACCTGCCGTTCGAGACCTCGCGTCCCGAGGCCGTCATGGCCATGCTGCCGCGCCCCAACCTGTGCGGGTTGTCGGTCACGGCACCCTTCAAGCAGTCGATGGCCGCGCAGTGCAACAGCCTCGATGCCGAGGCCGGCGCCACCGGGGTGGTCAACACGCTGGTGGTGGACCCGCACGGCATGGTCACCGGGCACAACACCGACGTGGCCGGCGTCCGCGGCGCGTTGCAGCGCGCGGGACTCGGCCCCGCCGTGAAGGGGCGCAACGGCGTGGTGCTCGGAACCGGCGGCGCCGCCCGCGCGGCCGCCATCGCGCTGCAGCAACTGGGCCTCGAGGTCACCATGCTCGGCCGCACGCTGGAGCCTGCCCGTGCCTTTGCCGCGAGCCATGGCGTCCGGCTCGGCAGCCTGCAGCAGCGCGTGCTCGACGAACTCCAGCCGGCGGTGGTCGTGCACGCCACGCCGGTGGGTTCTGCAGGCCGCCCCGACGAGGGGGGCAGGTTGCTGCCGCAGTGGAAGCCGCTGCCCGGCACGTTCGTGCTGGACATGGTCTACCAGCCGGTGCGCACCCGCCTGCTCGCGGACGCCCGAGCCGAGGGCGCGGTGGCCGTGCCCGGGGTCGAGATGTTCCTGACGCAGGCCGCGGCCCAGGTCGAGCACTTCACCGGCAGGCGCCTCGGCGAGGACGAACTGCGGCGGTTCCTGGCCGGGTCGGCAGGCAGGCTGTGACCCTGGTGCGGCAGCACGTTGCCCTCGTGGGCCTGCGCGCGAGCGGCAAGACCACCGTCGGACGCGAACTCGCGCGGCTCACGGGCAGGACCTTTTGCGATGCCGACGAGGTGCTCGGTGCCGAGGCTGGCATGCCTGCCGGTGAGGTGCTGCGTCGCGAGGGCGAACCGGCCTTCCGTGCGCGCGAGGCCCGGATCGCCGCAAGCCTGCTGTGCGACGACACGGTCTTCGTCGTGTCCCTCGGCGGCGGTGCCGTGCTGGATCCCGGTACCCGCAGGCTGTTGCAGCGGCCGTGCACCTTCACCGTACTGCTCCATGCGCCCCTCGAGGTGCTGGCCGCGCGCATCCGCGCGGGCGGGGTCGACCGGCCGGCCCTCACCTCCCTGCCGCTCGCCGACGAACTGACCGAACTCTGGCGCGTGCGGGAGCCCTTGTACCGCGAGGTCGCAGAC
>JBEATZ010000068.1:0-5365 GCA_041161695.1 Planctomycetota bacterium
CCCGAGGTCCCCGTGTGCAGGTTGCCCCCGCCGAGGTCCTCGGCGGTGACTTCCTCGCCGGTCGCGGCCTTCACCAGCGGCGGCCCGGCCAGGAAGATGGTGCCCTGGTTCTTCACGATGACGGTCTCGTCGCTCATCGCCGGCACGTAGGCGCCGCCAGCGGTGCACGAGCCCAGCACGACGGCCACCTGCGGGATGCGATCAGCCGACATCCGCGCCTGGTTGTAGAAGATGCGGCCGAAGTGGTCGCGGTCGGGGAACACCTCGGCCTGCAGCGGCAGGAACGCGCCGCCCGAGTCGACGAGGTAGACGCAGGGCAACCGGTTCTCGAGCGCGATTTCCTGTGCGCGCACGTGCTTCTTCACCGTCATCGGGAAGTACGTGCCACCCTTCACGGTGGCGTCGTTGGCCACCAGCATGACCTCGCGGCCGCACACCATGCCCACGCCCGTGACGATGCCTGCCGAGGGCGCGTCGCCACCGTAGAGGCCGTGGGCC
The DNA here is from genome assembly GCA_041161695.1 of Planctomycetota bacterium. Lineage (GTDB taxonomy): Bacteria > Planctomycetota > UBA1135 > UBA1135 > UBA2386 > JBEATZ01. The sequence goes on from JBEATZ010000068.1 coordinate 499, forward strand.
GCGAGCGGCGAGAGCTCGAGGAAGGGCGAGCCCGGGTCGAGGATGCGATCGATGCGCTCGCGCGGCAGGAGCTTGCCGCGCTTGTGGTGGCGGGAGACGGCATCGGGGCCGCCGCCGAGCCGCACCTGCTGCAGCAGTTCCTTCACCTGGGCGATGGAACGGAGGTGGTGCTCGCGGTTGGCCGCGAACTCGGGGCTGCGGGGGCGGACCTGCGTGGGGAGGACGTCGCTCATGACCGTGTTGCCTTGGTCTCGGGGTTCTCGCTCAGCCGCCCATCAGGTCGCGGAACAATGCGTACTGGTCCGCCTCGGCGGGCGCGACCTTGCCGTCGGCCCGGAACACCTCGCGCGCGGCCTCGAGGAACAGCTGACGGTGCGCCGGCGGCACGTCGGTGGGGTCGACCTCCTCGGGAGCCGGGGGCCGCTCCAGCCAGCCGCGCACCTTCTTCATGTCCTCCTCGCCGATGCCGAGCCTGCCGGCGATCCGCATGACGAGGTCGCGCTCCTCCTGCTGGACCTTGAGGTCGGTCCACACGAACGAGCACACGAACTTCAACAGGTTGCGCTTGGCAGCGTCGTCGAGCCGGGTCATGGGTGCAGTGGAACCCAACCCGCGCCCCCGCACAACCATGAGGTGGCGGACGCGTGCGGCGATGGCACGTGATGGCTGCAACTTCCCATGCGGCGGATGGCGTGGCGTCCGCGAGCTCACGCATTCCGTGCAAATAACCTGGTCGGGGCCGCGCAAGTCGGACGGCCCATGACCAAGACCCGCAGACCCGAACTCCGCGTCGCCCTGTTCCTGATGGGCGCACTGGCCGTGGCGCTCCTCTGGTACGGGGTGCCTGCGACGCCGGATCGCGACCCTGTCCTGCAGCGACCGGAGGCGGCGCCGCCAGCAGGCGCCGCGCGCAGCACTGCACCCGTGGCAACGGTCACGACCGTTCCCTTCCAGCGGGAGGAGCTCCGCGAGGGACCGGGGGACATCCGCCGCGTGCGCGCCACGACACTCCACGGCATTGCGATCGACCACCGGGACGATCCCGTCCCGGGAGTCGAGGTGGTGGTCTTCGACGGGCTCCGTGCGGACCTGCGCCCTGACGCCGAAGTCGGGCGCGCGATCACGGCGGCTGACGGCCGGTTCCGCGTCGAGCTGGAGCGCGGAGGCGTCGTCCACGTCATGGCGCGCAAGCACGGTCACGTGGCAGCCAGCAAGGACGAGGACGGGACGATGTCCCACGTCGTCCGCACCGTCGCGGAGGGAAGCAAGCACCTCGACCTGCTCGTGTACCCGATCCTGGTTTCCGCCGTGGGCGTCGTCAATGCATCCGGCATGCCGGATGCCGAGGTTGCCAACCTCTGCGCCTTTGCGAGGGAGACACCGGCTGCACTCGGAGAACTCACACCCGTCATGCGCACCCTCGAGCTGGAGGCGAGGGAGCACGCGGCGCAAACGGGCAGGGCCTTCGCGCACCTCGGGACCTGGGTCGGCAGGCCGCTCCCGGGGGGCGAGGTGCCGCCTTCCATGCCGGTGCGGGTGTCCTTCGTCGACGGCTCCTCCGTGCTCGTGGACGCCAGGATCGTGCCCCTCGCGGCGCTGACGATCGCGGACATCGCCAGCGTCACCTTCGGGGTCGCGGTGCCGACCGGACAGCTCGACCTGAACGTGACCCACCCGACGACCGTCACCCTGCTGCAGAACGGCGCACCGAGCGTGTGGCAGCGGACCCTCCAGCCCTTCGCAGGGCGGACGCGCATCACCCTGCCGGCAGGAAGGCACGTGATCATGCCGTCGCCCGCGACGCTGCTCGACGGAAACAGGCGCCGCGCCGAGGTCGAGGTGCCCGCGGGCGGGATCGCCGTGGTCCCGGACCGGCAGGCAGGTGACGTGGCGCATGTCCGGGTCGCGGTGGTCGATGCGAACGGCCCGGTCGACCTCGGCTCGCTCCAGGTCCACGTCAGCAGCGCAGGCGGGACGCTGTCGCTGCGCAACGTGGCGGAACAGGAGATCCACGTCTTCACCGAGCCCGGCGCATGCAGCATCCGCGTGCGGGATGCGGCAGGACGTCTGCGGGGCCGGCTTGCCTTCCATGCAACGGCGGGGGCGACCGAGTCGATCCTCGTGCCGATTGAGTAGGGCTGCTGTCCGCCGGTCGAAGTGCCTTGCGCGCGCGTGCACCCTGACGTTGGGCGAACCCCTCAGGGTCGCTACGCTGTGCCACCATGACCAAGCCCTGCATCGCCAAGCGCGGACCCTACGTGATCCAGTGTGAGCCCGGCACCTACGCCTGGTGCTCCTGCGGCAAGAGCCAGAAGCAGCCCTACTGCGACGGCGCCCACGCCGGCACCGGCATGAGGCCGGTGATCGAGACGATCACCGAGAAGAAGACGGTCGCCTGGTGCGGCTGCAAGCACGCTGCAACCAAGCCCTTCTGCGACGGCGCGCACAACAAGCTGCCGCAGGCCTGATCGATCGGCGGGATCCACGGTAACCGGGCACGGCCCGCGTGCACCGTGGGGCATGAGAACCTCCCGCATCCCGGCTGCCGCGCGCAGCCCCGTGGTCGTGTGGTGGTGCGTTGCGTTGCTGCACCTCGCCTCGACCTCGCCCCTCGCCTGCCAGCTGCCCTGCACGCAGCAGGGCTCCGAACCCCGCGCCCTTGCCGTCGTGGCCGGGCCGCCCCTCGGCTGTGCCCACGCGCCGGACTGGCCGGCATGGCACCACGTGCTGCCGGCCCATCGCGCCGTGGTGCCCAAGCAGGGATTCCACCAGGGTGAAGCACGCGCCGTTCCTTGCCTGCTGCTGCAGTGGCGCTGCACCGGCTGGCTGCTGGTGCCGGCGGTGCCGCTGCGGCTCCGCACCCTCGGCTACGTGCTCGACGTGGCCGAGGTGCCGTGCGTGCCAGCGCAGCCGTTCACGCCTTGAGGGTCGCGCCCTCGCGCTTCGCCAGCCAGAGGCTGCAGACGAGGTCCGACGTGACGTTGGGCATGGTGCGCGTCATGTCGACGATGCGGTCCGTGCCGAGGATGAGCGCGATCATGCCGGGCTCCACACCCACCTGCGCCAGCACGATGGCGAGGAGCGGCAGCGAGCCACCGGGCACGCCTGCGGTGCCGATGGCGGTGAGGATCGACAGCAGTACGACGATGAGCTGCGACACGAGCGAGAGTTCGATGCCCGCCACCTGGGCGAGGAACAGCACGGTGACGCCCTCGAACAGCGCCGTGCCGTTCATGTTCATGGTGGCGCCCAGCGGCATCACGAAGCCTGCGATCTGCGGCGGCACGCCGAACTCGTCGACGGCCGTGCGGATCGTGGTGGGCAGCGTGGCGTTGGACGACGAGGTGGAGAACGCCGTCACCAGCAGGCTGCGACAGCCGCGCAGCAGCCGCATGGGACTCACGCCGGCGAAGAAGAGGGCGAGGGCCGGCAGCACCACGAACTGGTGGATCAGCAGGCCTGCCATGGCCACGCCCACGTACACCATGAGCGACTGGAGCACCTCGAGGCCGAGCTTCGCCGTGACCGCGTAGATCAGGCCGAACACGCCATAGGGCGCGATGCGCATGGCATAGCCGAGGATCTTCACGCAGCACTCGTAGACGGTCTCCAGCACCTCGCGGAACGCCTTGGTGCGCTCGCTGCCCAGCGTGCTGGCGGCGATGCCCATCATGAGCGCGAAGAAGATGAGTCCGAGCGCGTCGCGTTCGTTGGAGGCGCTCGCCACCACGTTGCGCGGGATGATGTTGACGAAGGTGTGGATCGAGAAGCCGGTGCCGGCAGCGCCTTGCTCGATCTTGGACTGGGCATCGGTGCTGAACTGCGCCTTCACCGCGGTCACCGTCTCGGGCGACATCGACTTGCCGGGCTCGATGGCATTGACCATGAACAGGCCCAGCAGCACCGCCAGCAGCGTGGTGCCGAGGAACCACGTGATCGTGCCCCGGCCGAGCCTGCCCAGCTTGGTGAGGTCGCCGAGCCCGGTGATGCCCAGCACCAGCGAGCAGAACACGAGCGGCACCACCACCATGAACAACAACCGCAGGAAGACCTGCCCGGCGGGCTGCGCGACGTTGTCGGCGAACCACACCACGTGCCCATAGGCCTCGCCTGCAGGCTGCCCAGCAGCCGGGGCGAAGGCGAGGTTGAGCGAGATGCCCACGAGCGCACCGAGGACGAGCCCGAAGAGGATGCGGGTGGGGAGCGAGAACTTGCCCTTGGTCTGCGGTTCGTTGCTCATGCGGTCCTTTGCGGTGCGGAACCGTAACGCCGGCTGCGCCGCGACCCCAGCGCTTCCCGCGTTCCGGCGGCAGGGTGCGGGCTATGCTCGCTGTGATGACGCGGAACCGCACGACCGTGGCTGGAGCATGAGCCCCTGCTTCCTCACCGGTGCCTCCGGCTTCGTGGGCGCCAACCTTGCGCCGCTGCTGGCGCAGCGCCATGCATTGCGCTGCCTCGTGCGCCCGGGCCAGCACCTGCCGGCACTCGAGGGCATCGCCCACGAGCGCGTCGAGGGCACGCTCGCGGACGAGGCGGCGCTGGTGCGCGGACTCCGCGGCGCCGAGATCGTCGTCCACCTCGCGGCCATCGTTTCGTTCCGGCCGGAGGATCGCGCTGCGATGCAGCGCGTCAACGTCGACGCGACGGCGCGCATCGCCGCGCTCGCGCGCGACGCGCGTGTGCGGCGCATGCTGCACATGTCGACCATCTCGGCTGTCGGCTGCACGGACGATCCGCGCGAGCTGGACGAACTGGCGCCGTACAACTTCGGGCCGCTGCGCATCGGCTACTGCGACACGAAGCGAGCTGCCGAGGATGCCGTGCGCGCGGAGGTCGCGCGCGGCCTCGATGCGGTGATCGTCAACCC
>JBEATZ010000075.1:0-7337 GCA_041161695.1 Planctomycetota bacterium
CGCCGAGGGCGAGCCGCGTCATCCACGCGAGTTGGTCGAGTCCTGCGGCGAGCGCCTGCGCGGCTGCGATCGGTTCGGCGACGCTGCCGACCGACTGCTGGGCGAGGAGCAGCGTGCTGCCGTCGGGGCGCTCGAGCACCGCCGAGGCGATGCGTGCCTCGCCGTCCACGTGCAACCCGAGTGCGAAGCGGTCCTTCACCTCGGGCGTGCCGTCCAGCCACTCCACGGCCACGTCGTTTTCGATCGCCTGCACCATGCACTCGCGCCACCAGAGGCGCAGCACGCGCGGCTGCGCGCTGCACGCGGCCAGCGCAGCAAGCAACAACACGGGGGGCCTCATCGGGCCGCGAGGAGATACCAGATCCCGGGTGCGGGTTCGCCGGTTCCACGGCAGTTCTGCGGGGCACTGCCGGAAAATCCATGCCCGGTCGCACCGGTGGCATCGGCGCCTCGGGGCATGGCTGAAGAAAGTGCAGGGGAATGTCGAAGCAGGTGTGCGCGCTGCAACCCACCAATGGGGGAGTGGATGCAGCGACGCAGAGGGTCGTGCAGGATCAGGGGACCCTCTGCGACGGACCAAACGGCTGGGGAGCCGGCTGGTACGGGCAAGAGTCGCGCGTGACGCCGGGGGGTGGATGCGCGCGACCCGGGATCCCGCGGTGCCTTGCGCCGCCGCGGGAACACCTTTTTTCTCCGGGCCAACTGGCCCTTCGCGTCGGGCGCCCGTAATCCATGGCGCCATGCGGTCCGGATGCGAGGCAGGTGCCAAGGCTGTGCGCGAGGCGATCCGCCGCCCCGCCCTCGTCCTCCTCGCGGGAGTCCTCGCCGTCGGCTGCGCGACCACGACCGGCCTCGTCCCGAAGCGCCTCGGTTCGCTGCCGTGGGGGCGGGACGACCAGGGCAGGGCCATGCTCGAGGCGCGCGGACTCCACGACCGCGGTGAGTCCCACGCGGCGCTCGCCGCCGTCGAGCGCGTCCTCGTCGTCGAGCCCCAGAACGTCGACGCGCACCGACTCCGGCAGGACATCCTGCGGGATCGCGGTCGACTCGGCCTGTTGTTCGTGGAGGCCGAGCGGCGGGTCGCGGCCGACCCTGCTTCCGGCGAGGCCCTGTACCTGCAGGCGCGCATGCTCGAGGATCCCGGTCAGCGCAGCGCACTGATGCAGCAGGCCACGGCGCTGCAGCCGGACTCCGTCTGGCCGTGGATCGGCCTCGCCTATTCCCAGCGCACGTCGGATCCCGCCCGCAGCATCGAGCTCTACCGCAGCACCTGGGAGGCGTCGGGCCGCCACCCCGTGGTGGGCGTGGGGTTCGGCGCGATCCTGCGCGAGGAGGACCGGCTCGACGAGGCCCTGGTCGTCTACGGCAGCATGTCGGGGCGGCGCGACGCGCAGGGCCTCGGGCAGGTGGGTCTGGTCCAGGTGCTGCTTGCGCAGGACAAGCGCCGCGAGGCCTGGGCTGCGTTCCTCGACTGCCTGCGGCTGCGGCCCTTCGACCCAGCCGTGCAGTTGCTCGCCTCCCAGTGGCTGCAGGCCGGTGCGTCCCAGGACCAGGCCAGCCAGATGCTGGAGGCGCTGCGCGAGGATCCCGCGCGTCTCGCATCGTTTGCGCGCGGTGAGGGCGCAGCGACGGCCGCGCGCCTGCTGCGGCAACTGCACCTGCCCCATGCTGCGCTGTCGCTGGTGCGCGCGCGCCCGGTTGCGGACCGGGATCCTGCGCTGCGCCGGCTGGAGCGCGAACTCCTGCTCGCCACCGGTGACGTGCGTGGGTTCCTCGAGGTGGTCGCCGCCGACCTCCCTGCCGCGTTGATGTCGGACGAGACCAACCAACTGCGAGGTTCATGGCTGCGGCTCGTGCGCGGCCCGCTTCGGGAGCAGGATCCACTCGGCGAACCGGCGGTTGCCGTGGCGCTCCTCGAGGCCCTGCGCGACAACGGGATGCTCACCGAGGCGGACCAGTTCGCCTCGCTCGCGTTGCTGCGCTTCCCCAACCAGGTGCGGATCAACCAGCTGCAGGACGAGGTTGCGCGCGCACTCGCCTTCGAGTCGGAGTTGCGTCGCATCCTCTACGCCGGCTACGCATCCCCGAAGCCACCCTCGCTCGACGACGTGCTCGCGCAGCTGCGGCTCCTGTCGATGCGCATCCTCGGCAGGGACGTGGTGGGGGCGACGCCCCGCTTCCTCGTCCCGCTCGTGGGCGACCTGCTGGACCCGTTCGGCAGCGGACTCGGCAACTGGTTCGCGCGCTACAACAAGCACCTCGTGCTCGGCCAGAAGCGGTCGGGTCCCGTGGAGGGCATGCTGCTCACCCGCCTCTCGCTGCGCGAACTGCCGCCCGACGAGGCGCTGCCGCTCCGGTCCCGCTGCATGGAGGTCGTGTGCGAGAACCGTGCGATCCGCTCGGTCTCGGGCGTGATCGGCGGCGACATCGCAGGCGTCGCCCTGCTCAACCACTTCCTCGTCGACCACGATGCCGTGCGGCAGTGGGCGGCCGGCATCCGCAAGCGGCGTGCGATCGCCGCGCAGGACGGCAACGCGCTGGCATCGGATCCCCTGCCGCAGTTGGTGGCCGCAGACGACCCACTCGATGCCGAGTGGCGCCTCGCCCTCGCGAGCCCGGTGCCGGACGGGGAGCTCGAGGCCGCCGTGCTCGACACGATCCGCCACCACGAACGCGCGCACCTCGTCGACTCGTTCCACTACCTCCCGTTCGAGGCCAACCTCTGGCGCGGGCTCGGCCTCTTGTTCTCGTTCGGCTTCTCCCCGGCGGCCATCGAGGGCGAGATGGAGCGGCGCGCGGAACTTGCCTCCCTTGCCCTGAGTCCGCACACGCACCTCGTCCTCGCGCACATCGCCGAGTTCCAGGACCAGTACGATCCCGCCTCGCCGCACGGGCGCGGCTTCCGTGCCCTTGCCCGCGAGCTGGTGGAGCGCCTGCGCGCCCGCGGGGTGCCCGAGGAACGGCTCCGCACCTGTGCCTGGCACGAACTGGATCCCGGGGTCGTGCGCGAGGTCGCCCGGGAGATGCTGGCGACCCTCCCGTACCGGTGAGGCACGGCGGTCTCGTCCCGGGGCCTCGCAACCGTGGCCCCGGCACGGCAGGCATGCTATTTGTTGGTGCGGCGGTATCGCGGGACGCCCCGGTGCGGGGCTGCGCGCGACGCCCGAGGTGGAACATGTCCTCTTTCCGTGTCCGATTGCTCGCCGTGTGCGTCCTCCTGGCAGGTCTCCTTCCGGGGCAGGGCGATCCAGCCGATGCCGAAAAGCTCAAGCCCGATCCCGAGGTGCCGAAGCAACTCGCCACCCTCAAGGAGATCGTGATGGACAAGAAGATGGCCCGCGACGCCGAGGGCGTGCAGGTCATCGACCTGCTCACCACCAAGGTGGGAGCCGGGCTCGCCGAGAAGGACCGCAAGGCCGTGGCCAAGGGCTTCGAGGGCGTGTTCACCCAGGGCAAGCTGCGCGAATCCGCGTCGATCCAGCTCTACGTCGCCGCGGCAGCCGCGCTCGGCACCATGGGCACCGACGGGTCGGGGCCGCTCAAGGCCGCGTTCGACAACAAGAAGTTCCCCAACAAGCCGGAGTGGGTGAAGCTGCGCGAGGCCCTGTTGCGCAACCTCGGCAAGACCAAGGACGAGTCGATGGTCAAGTTCCTCTGCGAGGAGGCCCGTCGCTCGCCCGAGCCGCAGTTGATGGCCGCGGCCGGCGAGGCACTCGGCAACTACGAGGCCTCGGACCAGAAGGTGCGCAAGGAGATCGTCAACAACCTGCTCATTCGCTACGGCGAGCTCGACAGCAGGTCGCGCGTGCTGGATTCCGCCGACATCGAGGCCGCCAACGCCCGCGACTACCTCGCGGTGATCTCCGACAAGTGGAACTCCACGCTCGGCAGGCTCACGGGCCAGAACTTCCGGCAGTACCCGGAGTGGAACACGTGGTTCAACAAGAACCGCGCGGCCGACTGGTCGAAGTGACCCGACACCCGGTGCAAGAGATCCCGGTCCGCGTCGTCCCAGTCCAGCCATGATGCGGACCCTCGTTCCCTGGTGCCTCGCAGCTGCCGCAACGGCTGGTGGCGTCTGGCTCACCCTCGACCAGCGGCGGCTCGCATCCGAGGCCGGGACCATGCAGCTCGAACTCGCCGAGGCGAGGCTCGCCGTCGAGGCGGCTCGCGAGGTGGCCGCCAGTTCGGCGCGCACGCTGCAGGCCGCCGAGGAAGAGCGGATCCGGCTCGAACTCGAACTCGCTGGCGCGATGGGGCGCATCGAGGCCCTCGGGAAGGCCATCGAGGAGCGATCGCGCGCCGAGCAGGAGGCACGGCGTGCCGAGGAGGAACAGCGCGCCGCCCGCGTTGCCGTCCCGGAGGGGGTGCGCATGGCCCTCCTCGCCTTGCGCGACTGCATGCGGGCCGACGGCTTCCAGGGCCTCCGGTTCCTGTCGGCCACCGCGCTCGAGGACCACGAACTGCGCGACGTCGAGGTGCTCGACGCCGCGGACGGGGAGTTCGAGCCCGCGCTCTTCCTCGCGCGGCGCATGCGCGTCGAACTCGACCGAGCCACGGCGACCCTGCGGCTGCGGTTCTTCGAGGGGCACCGGCGCGCGGGCACCGAGCGCGCCGAGTTCCCGGTGGATGGCTTCGCGCTGGAGTTCCGTCCCGTGACCCACAAGCTCTGGGAGGAGCGGCTGCCGTACCTCGTGCAGGCTTCGGGCGTGGCGCCGGATGCGCCTGCAGGCGCCGCACGGGCGCGCCCTGCGGTGGACCCGCGCACCCGCGACCTCTGGCTGGAGCGCTGCAACGCCCTGTTCGAGACCAGCGGCGCGGACACCCGCTACCGCCTCGGTGAACTGCGGGACCTGAAGGACAGCCGGTTCCTCGGCGTGTCGCTGCGCGGTTACGACGCCTCCGACCGCCTGCAGGCGACGATCGACGCCGAGACGCTCTGGATCGAAATCGACGAGCGCGCCGGTATCGTGCAACTCGTGGTTTCCGGAGGAACCATGCGCACCCCGGGCGGGGTGTCGACCCTCGCCGAGGATGGAATGAGGCTGCTCCTGCGCGACGTGACCCCGAAGGCTGCAAGCGACACCCTGCTGGGCATGGTGGTGCGCAAGTGAGCGCCCGTGCGGCCAGCGCGCACGGCGGGACCGACTTCCGCGCGTGGGCGGCCGCGTGGTTGCCGCGCGTCGAGGATGCCCTCGACCGCCTGCTGCCGGCCGCGGCGGAACCGCCTGCCGTCCTGCACGAGGCGATGCGCTATGCCATGTTCCCGGGCGGCAAGCGGCTGCGCCCGATGCTCGCCCTGCTCGGCTGCCAGGCGACCGGCGGCGACAGCGAGCGCGCCCTCGTCCCCGCGGCTGCCATCGAGTGCCTCCACACCTACAGCCTCGTGCACGACGACCTGCCCTGCATGGACGACGACGACCTGCGCCGAGGCAGGGCGACCTGCCACAAGGTGTACGGCGAGGCGACGGCGCTCCTCGTGGGCGATGCGCTGCTGACGCTTGCCTTCGAGGGCGTGGCCCGCGGCGGCGGACCGGCAGCCGCGTGCCTCGCCCGCGCGGCCGGCAGCCTCGGCATGGTGGGCGGGCAGATGGCCGACCTCGAGGCCGAGGGCGCCACCGGCGACCGGACCCTCGACCGGGTCGCGTGGATCCACGACCGCAAGACCGGGGCGCTGATCACCGCGTCCCTCGTGGTGGGGGCGCTCGCCGGGGCCCCGCCCCAGGGTGACCCCGTGCCCGCGGAGCTCGTGCAGCAGCTCGAGGCCTACGGCGACCGCATCGGGCGCGCCTTCCAGATCGCAGACGACTGCCTCGACCTCACCGGGGCCGCGGCAGACCTGGGCAAGAACCCCGGTGCCGACCTCGCCCTGCACAAGCTGACCTGGCCCGCCGTCGCAGGCCTGGAATCCAGCCTTGCCACCGCCCGCGCCCTCGCCCAAGAAGCCGCCGCTCTGGCCCCCGGGATCGTCTCCCGGGCCGCGCGCTGGCGGCCCCGTCCGGACGCCGAACTGGACGCGGCCATCGGGCTGCTGCAAGATGTGGCGCAGTACACGATTGCGCGACGCAACTGATTGGACTCGGAGCCCGCATTGGAACCAGCATCCCAGACGCCCCTTCTGGACCGGATCCAGGATCCCTCGGACCTCAAGAAGCTGACCCGCGAGCAGTTGCCCTCGCTCGCTGCGGAGCTGCGCAAGGTCATCATGGACACGGTCTCGGTGACCGGCGGCCACCTCGGGTCGAGCATGGGTGTGGTGGAGCTCACCATCGCCCTCCACTACCTGTACGACTTCAGTGACGACCGGCTCGTGTGGGACGTCGGCCACCAGGTCTACGGCCACAAGCTGCTGACCGGGCGCAAGGACCGGTTCCACACCCTGCGCCAGAAGGGCGGCCTGTCCGGCTTCACCAACCGCTACGAGTCGGTTTTCGACCCCTACCTCATGGGGCACGCGGGCACGGCGGCTTCCGCCGCCCTCGGCATCGCCATCGGCGACCGCATGCAGGGTCGCAACCGCCATTCGGTCGCGGTGGTGGGCGACGCGGCCCTCGGCTGTGGCGTCGCCTTCGAGGCGCTCAACCACGCCGGCTCGATGGAGAACCAGCGCCTGCTGGTGATCCTCAACGACAACCGCTGGTCGATCGCAAAGACCGTGGGCGCGCTGTCGCACTACCTCAACAAGGTCCGCTCCGGCCGCTTCTACAACCAGGCCAAGGAGGCGATCCACCACCTGATCCAGTCGATCCCCGTGGTCGGCAAGGACCTCGACGGGCGCATCGTCGAGGCGGTGGACACGGTGAAGAACATGGTGGTGCCCGGCCACCTGTTCGAGGAACTGGGCTTCCGCTACTTCGGCCCCATCGACGGCCACAACCTCGACGAACTGGTCGACACCCTGGAGCGCGTGAAGCAGCTCGACGGTGTCGTGCTGCTGCACGTGAAGACCGAGAAGGGCAAGGGCGTGCCCGGCAGCGAGAGTCGCTACGACCGCGCGCACGCAGCGAAGCCGCAGCCCAAGAAGAAGGCCGAGAAGGTGCCCGTGGAGCCCTGCGTGCTGCAGCCGGTGGTGCCGGTCGCGAAGCCGGGCCGCAGCTGGACCGAGTGGTTCGGCGAGGGGCTGATCGAACTCGCCGCCAAGGACCCCAAGGTGGTGGCCATCACCGCCGCGATGCCGGACGGCACGGGCCTGATGGAGTACCGCGACCGGTTCCCGGATCGCTTCATCGACGCCGGCATCGCCGAGCAGCATGCCGTGGCCATGGCCTCCGGCCTCGCCACCGCCGGCATGAAGCCGGTGGCCGCCATCTACTCGTCGTTCCTGCAGCGCGGCTACG
>JBEATZ010000092.1:0-4357 GCA_041161695.1 Planctomycetota bacterium
TCCTGTTCGGTGGCAACACGCTCGCGGGCAGCAACACGGCTGCGGCCTACTCCAACGAGACGTGGGCCTGGGACGGCGTCAACTGGACGCAGCTGACGCCCGCCACCGCGCCGCTTGCCCGTGCGCGCGGCTTCTTCAGCTACGACCCCCTGCGCTTCAAGGCGATCTACTACGGCGGCCGCAACACCGGCGCGCTGTCGGACACGTGGAGCTTCGACGGCACCAACTGGACGCAGCTCACCACCAACGCGGGTCCGGGCTCGCTGGGCGTTTCCGGCTTGTTCGCCTACGGCTCCACCTATGACCCGCTCCGCGACCGCCACGTGATCTTCGGCGGCACGCGCACGGGTGCGACGCTCGCCGGCACCTGGGAGTTCGACGGCGTGGCAACGTGGGTGGACCGCGGCGTGCAGGCAGGCGGCCCGCCGAGCCGCACCGGTCCCTCGCTCGCCTACGTACCGGCGCTGGGCCGTTCGGTGCTGTGGGGCGGCTTCCAGACCGCGTTCCTCGGCGACACGTGGACCTACCAGTCCGCGAGCCTGGCCTCGGCCACGACCGTGGGCACGGGCTGCGCCGGCACGGCTGGCGTCACCCAGCTCGCGGCGACGACGCTGCCTTGGACTGGATCGACCTACAACCTGCGCCTCACCAACCTCGGCAGCCTTGCCATCCCGTTCGTGACGATCGGCTTCTCCACGACCTCGTGGAGCGGCGGTGCGCTGCCCTTCGCCCTCAACCTGCTGGTGCCCACCGCAGGCGCGGGATGCAACCTGCTGTCGAGCCCGGACGTGGCCAACCTTGTGACCAACAACAGCGGCACCGCGGAACTGGCGATCAGCATCCCGGCCAATCCGTCGCTGGCGGGCCTGCCGATCTCTGCGCAGGGACTCGTGCTCGAGGTGATCCCCACCGAGCTGATCAGCGCTTCCAACGCCGTCGCAGGCGTGCTGGGCGTGCGCTGAGGCAACGGCCGGTGCGCCGCGTCAGCGCGCGCCGGCGCGCCAGCGCTGGAGGATGACCAGCGCGGCCACGCTGTCCGCGAGTTCCTTGCGTCTCGCGGCCTTCATCCCGCCCTGCTTGAGCAACTCGTGCGCCTCGTCGGTGGAATGGCTCTCGTCGACGGTGGCGACCGGGCATGGCAGCGCCGTGGCGAGCAAGGCGCGGAACTGCTCGGTGCGCTTCGCGCGCTCGCCCGTGCTGCCGTCCACGAGCAGGGGCATGCCCACGACGACGAGTTGCGTCTCACGTTCGCGCACGAGCTCGACGAGGTGCTTCACCAGCGCCGCGTCATCGAGCCCGGTCACCTTGCCGAGCGGTACGGTGATCGTCCCGGTCCAGTCGGTGGCCGCGAGCCCGGTGCGCGTGGCGCCGTAGTCCACGGCGAGGACGCGCTTCGGCTTCGGCGCGGGCGTTCCGGTCACAGCAACTCGGTCCTTCCCTCGGCTTTGAGCTGCTCGAGGATGGCCTTCACGTCCTGCGCCCGGTCCTTGGGGCAAACGAGCACGGCATCGTCGACGGCCACGACAACGAGGTCCTTCACGCCCAGCAGTGCGACGGTGCGCTTGCCCTCGGCATAGACGACGTTGTCGGAGCTGCGCAGCAGCACCGCCGAGGCGCCGCCGTTTGCCAGCACGGCATTGCCCTGTGCATCGGGTGCGGCGACGGCCGTGAGGGCCGGGAAGCTGCCGACGTCGTCCCACCGCACCGTCGCGTCCACCACGGCCACGTGCGGCGCGTGTTCCATCACCGCGTAGTCGACCGACTTCTTCGGCGCGCTGCGGAATGCGGCCTCGAGCGCGCGGTCGTCACCGGCGCGGATCGCAGCGGTCATCGCATCGCATGCCTGCGCGAGCTCTGGGCTGCCCACCTGCATCGCGGCGCGGATCGCGGCCACCGACCACACGAAGATGCCGCTGTTCCACAGGAAGTTGCCGGCGGCGAGGAACTGCTGCGCCACCTCGAGGGCCGGCTTCTCGCGGAAGCGCTCCACCCTGCGTGCAGCAGGCTGCTGGCTGTCGATCGGTTCGCCTGCCTCGACGTAGCCATAGCCCGTCGCAGGGAAGGTGGGCTTCACGCCGAACGTGACGAGCGTGCGTCCGTCGCCGGCGATGGCCGCCGCACGTGCCACCATGCGGTGGAACTCGGCCGTCGGCTCGATGACCTGGTCTGCGGGCAGCACCACCATCACGGCCTGCGGGTCGATGGCGGCGATGCGCGCCACGGCCAGCGCCACGCACGGCGCGGTGTCGCGCGCCTCAGGCTCGACGATGACCTGGCCGCGCGCGAACTGCGGCACCACGGTGGGCAGGGCGGCTGCCTGCACCGGGTTGGTGACGATCCACGTGCGCGCTGCGCCGGCGATGCCCTCGACGCGGTCGATGGCCGCCTGCAGCAGCGGCTTGCCGTTCGCGAGCGGCAGGAACTGCTTGGGCCGCGCGTTGCGGCTCGCGGGCCAGAAGCGGGTGCCGGAACCACCGGCCATGATCACGGCGTGCAGGCTGGGCATGGGGTCGGGTGCGGTTGTGGGGGTCGAGTCGGGGGGATCCTGCCCGTGTATCGGCACGATGGCGCGGTTTCCTCAGAAGTCCGGTCGCGCCGGGCGGAAGGTGCGCGGCGGCACCGGCGGGAGCATGGTGCGGCGCGGCTTGCCTTCCGCGAACCAGCGCTGCTCGACGCGGATGTCGGCCAGGTGGCCGAACAGGTGGAACCGCACGAGCTGCTGGGTCAGTGCCTTGAACAGCGGCGGCAGCAGCAGCATGTCGGCCGAGCCCTGGAAGAGGCTCTCCAGGGCGAGCGTGATGTCGAGGTAACCCTCGAGGGTCATCGTGCCCTTGCCCTCGACGGCGATCACCGGCGAGCGCACCACGAGCTGGTCGACCTGCACCTTGCGGTCGCGCACGCGGAACGCGAGCGTGCCGGAGTCGAACCTGGGCCGGTTCTTCTCGTCGAGCTGCGAGTAGATGGCCGTGAAGATCGGCACCGTGCCGAGGTTGCCGTCGGCGAGCGCGAGTTGGCCCTGCGCGTCGGCGTCGAGGAAGTCGCCGTCGGTGAGGGAGTTGAGCCGCAGGAAGCCGTCGAGTGTGCCTCGGTACGGCGACCCGGACACGCCGCTGGTCTTCAGCAACTCGCCGAGGCTCACGCTGGCGAGGTCGAGCTCGAAGCCCAGCACCCCGCGACCCTCGTTGCGCTCGGGAAAGAGGTAGGTGAGGGACGGTCGCCTCGGGTCGGAGCCTCGCAGGGTGCCGCCGTGCAACTCGCAGGCGAGCCCGTCGAGCTGCACCCTGCTCGCGTCGACGCGGAACGTGCCCTCGAAGGCAGCCACCGGGTGGTCGAAGATGCGGAAGCTTGCCCCGCGGATGCTGCCGCGCAGCGCGCCGCCCTCGATGCCCATGCGGCTCTCCTCGAGCTGCACGGTGCCGGAGAACCCCTCGAACTTGGTGCCGAGGTCGAAGTCCAGGTCGACGAACTCGATGCGGCCGCCGATCACGGTCTCGGTGGGCGCTCCCGCCCGGGTGCCGTCGGAGAGGAAGCGCAAGGCGAGTTCCTGCACGTCCGCGCGCCCAGACGGACGGCGCGCCAGCACGGCATCGCGCAGCGGACCCTGGAACAGGTTGGCGATGCGCTCGTCGATCGGGAACGACCTGGCGCTCACGTTGAAGGCAACCTGCCTGCGCGCAGGATCACCGGGTGCAGGCCCGATGCTGCCGCCGTCCACCTGCAGGGCTGCGTCTGCCATGGTGCCGCGCAGTCCCTGGAACGTGACCTGCTGGCCGTCGGCGCGAAGCCTGCCGCGGACACTGGTGAAGGGCGCGGGCAGTACCAGCGCGCGCGAGGCCGCGTCGAGGAGGTCGACGTCGACCACGACGCTGGCCTGGTCGTCGCCTGCGCCGGAGATGCGCACGAGCGCCTGCGCGCTGCCCTCGGGTGCGAGGAAGCGCCACGTGTCGAGCGACACGATGCCGAGGGCGTCCAGCTGGCGCGCGAGGTCCTCGTCGAGGCGCAGGTCCCGCAGCGCCAGTTCGAGTTCCATCACCTGGCTCTCGCCACGCGCGATGGTGCCGTTCATGCCGACGGCCTGGGCCGTGCCGCCGGTGCCGAGCGGCACGGTGCCGCGCGCTGCGTCGATGCGGCAGCGGATGGTCGAGCCGGTGCCGTCCATGTGCAGCGTGCCCTCCGCGTCGCGCACCTGCAGCCCGCGCAGCACGCTGGGCTGGAGGCCCGTGCCGCGCAGGTCCGCCTGCAGGCTCCAGCGCAACGGCAGGTCCTTGCGGTCCTGTTCGATGCGCACCGTGGCAGCCGTGCTGCCGCCTGCAGGCGACAACTCGGTCCAGGTCTGCGCGGACTCGGGCGCCAGCAC
>JBEATZ010000457.1:0-2623 GCA_041161695.1 Planctomycetota bacterium
TGGGCCACCTGCGGCGCGGGCTCAGCCCTTGGCGGGCGGGAAGGCGTAGCCGGCGGCGACGGCCTGCGCCTCGGACTCGAAGTAGACCTTGTTGTCCTGCTTGATCCTCTTTGTTTCCAAGGAGTTGTGGTGATACAGCACCTTGGTTGAGGCATGCCCGATGAAGGGGGCCTCGTGCTCCCGGTCGCAGGATGCGCAGGCGAGGAGGGGCGGGCCCTCGGAGGGGCGCAGGCGGAACTCGCGGGGCAGGTAGCGCGCCCCCTCGCCGTTGGTGATGCAGCGCTCGTTGCGGCAGTGCATGCCGGGGCCGGCGAGCATGCCCGGGGCCGTGGCCAGGGTGGCGGGCGGGGTGGCGTCGAGTTGGATCTTGCCGAGCAGGAAGGCCATGAGCGCCATCCGCATGGGCACGCCCAGTTCCGCCTGGCGGAAGTAGATGGACCGGGGGTCGCTGTCGACCGCGTAGTCGATCTCGTCGATGCGCGGCAGCGGGTGCATCACGCGCGCATCCCGTGCCGCCTCGGCGCGCAGGGTGTTGGTGCTGAGGCGCGGGTAGTTGCGGGTGTCCTCACCCGAGTGGCGCTCGCGCTGCGCCCGGGTCATGTAGATGGCGTCGATACGGTCCACCGCCACGGGGGTCAGGCTGGTGAACAGGGCCAGCTGGTGCGGCTTGCTGGCCGTCAGGTACGCCGCGGCGTCCTTGGTCGTCGCGATGCCGGGCAGGTCCCCCACGTTGGCAGTCGCAGCCTGCACGCCGAAGTCGCGCTGCAGGCGGCGCAGGATGTAGTCCGGCAGTTCGAAGCCCGGGTAGGGCATCGTGATGATGTTGGCCTTGAAGCGGGCGAGTGCGTAGCAGAACGAGTGGACCGTGCGCGAGTACCGCAGGTCGCCGCACAACACCACCTCGAGGCCCTCGAGCTTCCCCTTCTCCTTCCAGAGGGTGTAGAGGTCGCACAGCGTCTGGGTCGGGTGCTCGTGCGCGCCGTCGCCGGCGTTGATCACCGGCACCTTCGCGTAGCTCGCGGCCACGCGCGCGGCGCCGTCCTCGGGATGCCGCACGGCGAGGATGTCGGCATACGACCCGCCCACCACGCGCACCGTGTCGGCGAGCGACTCGCCCTTCGCGCGGCTCGTGCTCTTCTCGTCCGCAGCGGTGATGACCATGCCGCCGAGGCGCAGCATCGCCGACTCGAAGCTCAGGCGCGTGCGCGTGCTGGGCTCGAAGAACAGCGTCGCCATGATCGAGCCGCGGCAGAAGTCCGCCCACGCCGCGAGGTTCTCGCGGAACTCGTCCGCATGGCGGAACAACTCGAGGATCTCGCCGGTGGAAAGGTCCTCGATGGAGACGAGATCGCGCTTCGGGTGGAGGGCCATCGAGGGGCAGGATCATGCCGACCGCGCGGCAGGCCCACAACGGGAACGTGGCTGGTGCGCGCTCAGCGCAGCGCGTCGCACAACTGCCGCAACTGGGCGGCATCGAGGGCCGCGGGCCCGCCCACCGGGCCGGTCTCGGGCAGCCTGCGCAGGGTGCGCAACCGCTCGCCGAACGCGGCGCGCACCGCGGGAGCCCCCAGCAGGTCGAGGCCGCGGACGCGCAGGTCGCAGGGAACCGATGCGGGCCACGGCGCCTGCGGCAGGTCGGCCCGGCTCGCCACCGCGATCGCACAATCCCGCGCGAGTTCGAGGTCCGAGGCATCCGGCCCGAGGCTGCCGTCGACGACGAGGACGAGCAGCGCGCCCTGCCGCAGCGCGCGACCGCGTTGCTGCGCCAGGGCGTCGATGCCGGCTGCTGGTCCCTCCCCAGGCGTGTCGACGAGTTCGACCGGGTAGCCGCCGAGGCTGGTGCGGGCCGACACGGCATCGCGCGTGAGCCCTGGCAGCGGGCCCGCGAGCGCGCGCTCCTCCAGCATGAGCAGGTTGAAGAGCGTGGACTTGCCGGCGTTCTGCCTGCCCACGAGGCACACGCGCAGGGGTTCTGCCATCGCCCGCGCGATGCGCGAGCGCTCCAGCGCCGCGGCGCCGGCCACCGCGCGCTCGGCAGGCGGCATCGCGCGCAGCGCCGCGAGAAAGTCGTCGAACGAGCCCTGCCGCTGTTCTGCTGCCAGTTGCAGCACGCCCGTGTCCATGGCCTCGCGCAGCAGGCGTTCGGCCGGGCAGGGATCATCGGACTCGACGACGAACTCCGCCCGGAGCGCCGCGAGCACGCCGCGCGAACCGTGCAGGTGCAGTTCCAGCACGCCCTCGCGACGCAGGATCACGAGGCACTCGTCCACCACCACGCCCCCGAGTTCGAGGCGCACGAGCCGCGGCGCTGCACCGGGTTCGATCGATGGCGGGTTGCCGCGCAGGTCGCGGAGGCAGG
Source organism: Planctomycetota bacterium (assembly GCA_041161695.1). Lineage (GTDB taxonomy): Bacteria > Planctomycetota > UBA1135 > UBA1135 > UBA2386 > JBEATZ01. The sequence continues at coordinate 2,360 of JBEATZ010000457.1, forward strand.
CGAGCAGGCGATCGCGCTCTTGCGGCTCGCCCGTCGCGACCACGGCCACGCCGCCGCTGCCGGGCGCCGTGAGCAGCCTCACGGCACGACACCGCCCGCGAGCAGGGCGAGGCCATGGTGCACCAGGTCGGGCTCGTGGCGGCAGCCGAGCCGCCCCCACCGCAACAGCAGGTCGGCGTTGCCGCCGGTCACCACCACGGCAGGTTCCCCGCCCAGCGCGTTCCGCATGTCGTGCACGAGGCGCTCGACGGCGCCGCACCAGCC
>JBEATZ010000110.1:0-4877 GCA_041161695.1 Planctomycetota bacterium
ATTTGAGGCCGCAGGGCTCCGGGCCGGTAACCTCCGCTCCCGTGACCGGACCCGAACCCGTACCCGACAAGGCAGCCGACCTGCTGGTGGTCGGCGCCGGGCTCGGTGGCCTGCACCTCGCTGCCAAGGCCCTGCGGGATGGGACCTCGGGGGTGCTGCTCGTCGAACGCGCCCCGCGCGTGGGCGGGTCGGTGCGCACCCAGCGCAGCGAGGGGTTCGTGTGCGAACTCGGTCGGCCCTACCTGCCGCAAGGCGAGTTCGAGGCGCTCGCTGCCTGCCTCGCCGCGCCGCCGCGCGCGGTGCCGCTCGCTGAGGCCGCGCGATCGGGGCAGGTGCTGCGGGCAGGCAGTCTGGAGCCGGCGGAGGTGACCGAACCCCTGGTGAGTTGTCGCGGCGGGCTCGAGGACCTGCTCGTGGCATTCCACCGCGAACTGGCCCCACACCTGCGCCTCGGCCGCGAGGTGACAGCCCTGGAACCGACTGGGGATGGCCTCGTCGCCCACCTCGGCGGCGAGCAGGCAGCGCCAGTGCGCGCCCGCCGGGCCGCACTGGCGCTGCCCCTCGCAGAATGCGCGCGGTTGCTGGCCCCAGCCGACGCCCGCGTCGGGATCGCGCGCGAACGGACCCTGCAGGTGGCGGTCGCCCGCGTGCACCTCGGCTGGTGGACCAGCGAACTCGCGCAGGTCCCCGCGGGCCACGGCATTGCGGTGGAGGACGGCGCCGGGGAAGGGGTGCGCGAGGTCCTTTGGTGCAGCAACCTGTTCTCCGGACGCTCGATCCCCGGCCGCTTCCTGGCCCGGATCGAGGTTGCTGGCGAACCTGCGCAGCAGGACGACGCGGCGCTCGAGGCGACCGTGCGCGGGTTCCTCGCTGCCCGCGGGGGCATCGAGCGGCAGCCGGTCTTCCGCCGCGTGCACCGCACCACCGAGCCGCGGCGCGACAGCGCGCTCGCCGAACTCGCGGTGCGGGTGCGGGAGGCAGCGGCACGCTGGGGCTGCATCGAATGGGTCGACTGAATGGCGGCCGCGCGGCAGGCTGGCATTCCGCCCCGCCCTGCCTACCCTGCCTGCATGAGCGCCCGCACCGCAGGTTCCCTCTCGCGTTCGTTCCTCGCCCTTGGCGCCCTCGCTGCTGCGCTCGCCGCGCAGGGGGACAAGTCCAACGCCTTCCAGCAGGCGGACGGGACCATCTCGTTCAAGCCGGGCGCTGGCACGACGTTCGACGGCGGCGACGAGTTCAAGCTCACGCTCCTCACCTATGTGCAGCTGCAGTACTCCGACACGTGGGGCGACGAGGTGGAGGACGACCAGAACTTCCGCGTCCGCCGCGCCCGCCCGGCCATGTTCGGCCACGCGTACCGCAAGGACCTGCTCTACACCCTGCGCCTCGACCTCACCGACAGCGGCTCGGTGCTCAAGGACGCCTGGGTGCAGTGGGACTTCCTCCGCGAGGAGGACTCGCGCATCGGCCTGCGCACCGGCCAGAGCAAGACGTACTTCGGCCTCGAGACCACCGAGACCGACTCGGCGCTCTTCTTCGTCGACCGCACCGTGGTGTCGACCACGTTCTCGGACGCACGCAGCCGCGGTCTCTGGCTGCACGGCAACCAGTCGAACAAGCTGCGCTGGACCGTGGGCGCCCAGAACGGCGACGTGGCGGCGAGCAACCCGGCAGGCATCCAGGACGTGGGTGAGGAGGACGACAACTCCGACAACGAGCTTGCGTACGTCGCGAGCCTCAACGTCGACCCGCTCGGCGACTATGTGGGCAACGGCGCCAGCTACGAGTCCTTCCGCGAGGGCGACCTCGCCAACACGCAGGAACTGCGCGGCACGGTCGGCCTCGGCCTGTTCCAGGGCAACAGCAAGCTCGTGACGGACCCGACCGGTCGCGACGTGACCTCGAACAGCATCAACCTCAACACGTCGTGGAAGCTGAAGAGCTTCTGGACCCAGGCCGAGTGGTTCCAGCGCCACGACGACATCGAGACCGGCGACCGCGACGGCAACGGCTTCTACCTCGGCTTCGGCTACGTGCTGCCCAAGTCGGGCGACAAGCCGTTGCAGTGGGGCATCGGCGGTCGCATCGCCGACGTCGACCAGGAGGGCGGGACCGACACGCGCGACTGGACGATGGTGCTGAGCTCGTTCTACCGCGGCCACACGCTCAAGACGCAGCTCGAGTACACCTGGCGCGAACGCGACCCGGCCACCGGTGGGTCGCAGGACGGCAGCATCCTCCGCCTGCAGTTCCAGGTGGTGTTCTGACCCGCGCGCGACGGCCGCTCAGGTCGTCACGGTGACGTTGAAGTACCGCGCCGCCGGGTGGTGGCAGATGATCGCGCTGGTGCTCTGCTCGGGCACGAGCTGGAACTCCTCGCTCAGGTGCACACCGATGCGGCCTGCCTCCAGCAGGGGCAGCAGCTTCTGCTGGTCCTCGAGGTTGGGGCACGCCGGGTAGCCAAACGAGTAGCGGCTGCCCTGGTACTTCTGCTTGAAGAGGTCGTCGATGGCAATCGCGTCGTCCGTGGCGATGCCGAGCTGCTGGCGCATGCGCTTGTGCCAGTACTCGGCGAGCGCCTCGGCGCCCTCCACGGACAGGCCGTGGAAGTGCAGGTAGTCGTCGTAGCGATTCTCGCGGAAGAGCCGCTCGCTCTCCTTGGTCGCCACCTCGCCCATCGTCACGAGCGAGAAGCCCACGACGTCGAGTTCGCCAGACTCCTTGCGACGGAAGAAGTCGGCGAGGCAGAGGCGCTTGCCGCCCGGCTGCCGGGGGAAGTCGAACCGAGCCAGTTCGCGCGCGCGGTCCTTCGGGTCGAGCACGACGAGCGAGTTGCGCTCGCTGTAGCAGGGCCAGTAGCCGTACACCACGCGCGGCTGCAGGGTCTTGTCCTCGCGCACGCGGCGCACCCATTCCTTGAAGCGCGGCTCGACGAACTCCTCGACGAACTTCGTGTAGTCCGGCTCGCTGCGCTTGCCCTGCCGGTACTGCCACTGCAGGCGGAACAGGGCCTTCTTGTTCACGTACTGGAGCACGGTGCCCAGGTCGAGTTCCTCGGGGCCGACGATGGCGCTGCCCCAGAACGGCGGCTGCGGCACGCGCGCCGCGGGGGCGACGCCCGAGTCCGCGAACTCGGTGAAACGGTGCTCGAGGGCCTTCTCCTTGTCGGCGCGCGTGAGGCGCTTCACCGACGGGGCGCGCTTCTTGGCCTCAGGGTTCGGCTCGGTGGTGAGCGTCTTCACCTTCGAGCGGCCCGTGAGCTCGTCCATGATGTGGAGGCCGCTGAATGCATCCGACCCGTAGTAGACGTGGCCGGTCGGGTACGCAGCGCGCAGGTCCTCCTCCACGTAGGTGCGGTTGAGCGCGGCGCCGCCGCAGATCACCGGCGTGGTGATGCCGCGCTGGGCCATCAGCTCGAGGTTCTCCTTCATGATGACGGTCGACTTCACGAGCAACCCGCTCATGCCGATCGCATCCGCCTTGTGCTGGCGCGCCGCCTCGAGGATCTGGTCGACGGGCACCTTGATGCCCAGGTTGACGACCTTGTAGCCGTTGTTCGACACCACGATGTCGACCAGGTTCTTGCCGATGTCGTGCACGTCGCCGCGCACCGTGGCCAGCACCATCGTGCCCTTGGCCTCGCCGTCGACCTTCTCCATGTACTGCTGCAGGTGCGCCACGGCGGTCTTCATGGCCTCGGCGCTCTGCAGCACGAACGGCAGCTGCATCTCGCCCGAGCCGAACAGGTCGCCCACGACCTTCATGCCGTCGAGCAGGATCTCGTTGATGATGTCGAGCGGCTTGTGCTTCTGCAGCGCCTCGTCGAGGTGCTTCTCGATCTGGATGCGGTTGCCGTCGATGATGCGGCGCTTGAGGCGCTCCTCGACCGGCAGCGTCATCTCGTCGGCCCTGCCGCCGAGGTCGATGCGCTTCGCGCCCTGGAAGCGCGCGATGAAGGCGAAGAGCGGGTCGTAGCCCTCGCGCCTGCGGTCGTGGATCAGGTCGAGCGTCACCTCGCGGTCCTGCTCGTCGAGCTTGTGGATCGGGATGATCTTCGAGGCGTGCACGATGGCCGAGTCGAGTCCGTGGCGGATGGCCTCGGCCATGTAGACCGAGTTGAGGATCTGCCGCGCGTAGGGATCGAGGCCGAAGCTGATGTTGGAGAGGCCCAGGATCGTGCGTACGCCGGGGATGTTCTCCTTGATGAGCTTGAGCCCTGCAGCGTCTGCACGCCCGCGTCGCGAGAGGCCTCGTCGCCCGAGCCGATCGTGAACGTGAGCGGGTCGAAGATCAGGTCGCCCGGGCTCATGCCGTGCCGGTGGACGACGATGTCGTGGATGCGCTTCGCGACCTCCAGCTTGCGCTGGGCGGTCTTGGCCATGCCCTCCTCGTCGATGGTGAGTGCGATGAACATGGCGCCGTAGCGACGCGCCAGCTCGCAGAGCCGGTCGGCCTTCTCCTCGCCGTCCTCGAGGTTGATCGAGTTGATGATCGCGCGCCCGGGGGTGATCTTGAGCGCGGCCTCGACCACGTCGATCTGCGTGCTGTCGATCATCACGGGCGCGGTCACCTTGGTGACCATGGCAGAGAGCAGCTTCGTGATGTCCTGGGCCTCGTTTCGGCCCACGTAGGCCGTGCAGACGTCGAGCACGTGCGCGCCCTCGTGCACCTGCTCGCGTGCCATCTGCACCATGCCGTCGGTGTCGGAGGCCAGCATCAGCTCGCGGAACTTCTTGGAGCCGTTGGCGTTGGTGCGCTCGCCGATGAGCAGCGGACCCGAGTCCTGCGTGAGCGGTACCGAGTGGAACAGGCTCGCAACCTGCGGCTGGTAGTCGCGTGGACGCGCTTGCGGCACGAGGCCGCGCACGGCCTCGGCC
>JBEATZ010000124.1:0-4925 GCA_041161695.1 Planctomycetota bacterium
TGCAGATGTCGGCGAAGAGCGCCGGGTCGTGGATGGCCAGTTCGCTCAGTTCCTTGCGGTTGAGCTTGATGCCGGCCTTCTGGACGCCGTGGATGAACTGCGAGTAGCGCAGCCCGAGGGCCTTGACCGCAGCCGTGAGGCGCGTGATCCAGAGGGCGCGGTAGTGGCGCTTCTTCTGGGCGCGGCCGGCGAACGCGAATGCGTCGGCGCGGATGGTCGACTCGCGAGCCATCCGGAACAGGTTGCGACGGCCCTGGCGGAAGCCCTTGGCCCTCTTGAGAACACGATTGCGGCGACGCCGCGTGGCGGGACCGTTGGTTGCGCGCATGGCTCGTTACCTCCCACCCAGCAGCAGACGCATGCTGTCGCCGATCTTCCCGGTCAGGATCGCATCCCCGCGGAGCTGGCGCTTCCGCTTGGTGGTGCGGCGCACCAGGATGTGGGAACGGAAAGCGTGGCGCCGCTTGACCTTGCCGGACTTGGTCAGGCGCATACGCTTGACCACGGCTTTCTTCGTCTTCTGCTTGGGCATGACCGTCGGTGCTGTTTGGGGCGCAGGAAGGTAGCGACGACTTCCCCCAGCCGCAAGCACGCTTCGTGGAAAACTCTGGCGCCAACTGGAGTTGGGAGGGAAAAGGCTCCCGTGATTGCCCTGTCCGGCCTCGAACTCGTCTCCATCCTCGGCGCCAATGCCCTGTGGCTGCTGCCGGCTGTGGGACTCTGCGCCCCTGCGGCCCGCCGCAAGGTGGCCTTCCTGACGCTCGGACTCGGGGGGCTGCTGCTGGTCCTGGGCCTGCTGGGCACCGGCGCCAGCCCCGGCCCGGACGGCACCCCCGTACGGACCCTGCAGGTGACCAGCACCTTTGCCGCCTACGCGGAAGACGGGTTCGAGATCACCCCCCGCGACTTTCCCATCGAGACCGTCACGGCCGCACCGTGGGCCTGGACCCTGCCGATGGCGGGCGTGGCCCTCCTGGCCGCGGTCCTGATGCTCGGACTGGGCACCCGTCTGCCGGGCCCCTGGCTGCTGCCCGTGGCCCTCGGCTGGTGCGCCCTGGCGGCCCTGCTCGGGGCACAGAAACTCGCCGGCCCTGCGGCCGCCGTGCAACCCTACGGCGTCGACCGGGTGCTGTTCCCCATGAGCCTCGCCATGGGCGTGCTGGCCGCCCGCCAGTGCGACCGCCTGGCCCCCATGTTCTTCCAGTTGGTGGTGTGCCTGTTCGCCATGCGCCTCCCGGTGGCGCTCTTCAGCAAGCTCGCGAGCGACCTGCACTGGGGCACGAGCCTCGACATCCACACCATCACGGCCTTCGTGAACCCGCTGGCGGACCACGAGGTGGAGACGGAAGCAGGATCCGCCCAGCAGCAGGCATGGCTCATCTGGGCGCAGCACCTGGGGTTCGTGCCGGCCTTCTACCTGATGAGCGTGGGCGGCGTGGCGTTCGTCGTGCACACCTACCGGGTGCACGGACCCAAGACCGCGTAGCAAGGGTTCAGGATCCGAGCGCCTCGCGCACGAGGCGCTGCTGCTCGTCCTTGTGCGCCTGCAGCGAACCCGTCGCCGGGCTCGCGGCCGCGGGCCGCGCGGCAGCACGGTCCCAGCGCACGCGGTCGCGCACGTACGTCCACGCCCCCATGTTGGCAGGCTCCTCCTGGCACCACACCCGTTCGGCCGTGGGGTGGTTCTCGAGCACCGCGGCCACGGCCGCAGCGGGCCATGGGTAGAGCAACTCGACGCGCACGAGCGCCACGTCGCCGTCGGCGCCGCGCGCGGCCGCGAGGTCGTGGTGGACCTTGCCGCTGCAGAAGACCACGCGCCGCACCTGCCGCCCCCGCGCCGCCGCATCGTCGATCACCGGCTCGAACCTGCCGGCGGCGAGATCGGCGATCGGCGAGCCCGCCTCGCGCATGCGCAGCAGGCTCTTGGGCGTCATCACCACGAGCGGCTTGCGGTCGGGATCGAGCGCCTGCTGGCGCAGCAGGTGGTGGTACTGGGCGGCCGTGGAGGGATTGGCCACGCGCATGTTGTTCTCGGCACAGAGCTGGAGGAATCGCTCGAGGCGTGCCGAGCTGTGTTCCGGCCCCTGCCCGTCGAATCCGTGCGGCAGCAGCAGCACGAGGCCGCTGCGCTGCGCCCACTTCGCCTCGCCCGCGGCGAGGAACTGGTCGATCTGGACCTGCGCACCGTTGCAGAAGTCGCCGAACTGGGCCTCCCACAGGGTCAGCCCCTCGGGCCGCGCGACGCTGTAGCCGTACTCGAACCCGAGCGCGGCCTCCTCGCTGAGCAGCGAGTCCACCACGACGAACCGTGCGGCGTTGCCGCCCAGGTGGTTGAGGGGCACGTGGCGGTTGCCGTTGGTCACGTCGTGCAGCACTGCGTGGCGCTGGCTGAACGTGCCGCGACCCGAGTCCTGACCCGCGAGACGGATGGGGATGCCCTGCTCCAGCAGCGTGGCGAAGGCGAGCGCCTCGGCAGTGGCGAAGTCGACGGGCGAAGATCCCTGCACCATGTCGCGGCGACGCTCGAGGATGAGCTGCGCCTTCGGGTGCACGTGGAACCCCTCTGGCCACCGCAGCTGGCGCGCCTGCAGGTCCGCAAGGCGTTCGGCGCCCGCAGGCGGCACGACAAGCCGCCACTCGGCATCCTGCTGCACGGCGCGTGCGGTCACGGGCCGCGCCTCGGCGGTGCGCACGGTGTCGAGCGACTCCTTGAGCGCCTGCTGCACCCTCGCGTCGTAGCCGCCCACCTCGTCCTCGCGCAGCACCCCCGCCCGCACCAGGAACTCCTGGTAGAGCTGGCGGACGGACGGATGGCGCTCGATGCGGGCGTAGAGCTGCGGCTGCGTGAACGCGGGTTCGTCGCCCTCGTTGTGGCCGTGCCTGCGGTAGCACACGATGTCGAGCACGACGTCGCGCCCGAACTTCATGCGGTAGTCGAGGCACAACCGGATCATGCGCACGGCAGCGAGCGGGTCGTCGCCGTTGACGTGGAACACCGGCGCCTGCACTGCCTTCGCCACGTCGGTGCAGAAGGGCGTGCTGCGCGAATCGGCTGGCAGCGTGGTGTAGCCGATCTGGTTGTTGACGACGACATGCACGGTGCCGCCGGTCCGGTAGCCGTGCAGTTGCGACATCTGCAGCGTCTCGAGCACGACGCCCTGGCCGGCGAAAGCCGCATCGCCGTGCACGAGCACGGGCAGCACCGAGGAGCGTGCCACGCCCTCGGCGAGTTGCTCCTGCCGCGCGCGGGCCATGCCCTCCACCACCGGATCGACGGCCTCGAGATGGCTCGGGTTGCACGCCAGTTCGAGGCGCACCTGCTTGCCGGAGAGCGTCGGGTAGTCGGCGACCGCGCCGAGGTGGTACTTCACGTCGCCCGAGCCCTGCGTCATGTCCGGGTCGAGGTAGCCCTCGAACTCCCCGAAGATGCGCGTGAGCGGCTTGCCCAGAACGTGCGCGAGCACGTTGAGGCGGCCGCGGTGCGCCATGCCCAGCACCGCCTGGTCGACACCCTGCTCGGCCCCGCGCTGCAGCAGCGCGTCGAGCACGGGGATGAGCGTCTCGCCGCCCTCGAGCGAGAAGCGCTTGTGGCCGACGAAGCGCGTGTGCAGGAAGCGCTCGAAGGCCTCGGCCTCGACGAGCTTGTCGAGGACCCGCAGCATGGCCTCGCGCGGCAGTGACTCCTCGTTGCGGTTGCCCTCCATGCGCTCGCGCAGCCAGCGGCGCTGTTCGGGGTCCGCGATGTGCATGAACTCCACGCCCACGTGCCTGCAGTACGTGAGGTGCAGCGTCTCCTGGATCTCGCGCAGCGGCGCGAACGGCTTGCCGGTCACCCCGTCGGTGTAGAACAGCCGATCCTTGTCCCAGATGGTGAGCCCGTAGGTGCTCATGTCGAGCTCGGGCGTGTCCTTGGGCTCGTAGTGCAGCGGATCGAGGTCGGCGAGCACGTGGCCGCGCACGCGGTAGCTGCGGATGTAGTTCATGAGCCCGCCTGCCAGCTGCAGGTTCTCGGCGTCGCGCAGCGTGCTGCCGGGCGGCGGGCGCCGGTCGTGCGTGAAGTGGACCGGCCGGTACGGGACGTGCATCGAGCGGAAGATGCGTTCGTAGAACTGGTCCGCATCGTGCACGAGGAACTGCACGAGACCGTCGAGGAACGCGCCGGACTCCGCGCCCTGGATGACGCGGTGGTCGTAGGTCGAGGTCACGGTCATCACACGGCTCACCGCCAGCTCCGACAGGGTCTCCTCGGAGGCGCCTGCGAGCGATGCCGGCACGGCGATGGCCCCGGTGGCGAGGATGAACGCCTGCCCACTCATGAGGCGAGGCAGCGAACTCACCGTGCCGATCGTGCCCGGGTTGGTGAGCGTGCACGTCGTGTCGGCGAAGTCCTCGGGTGCGAGCCTGCCCCTGCGCGCCTTGTCGATCTGCGCGTTGCAGGCCGCGAAGAACGCCGCGAAGTCCATCGCCCCGGCGTTCCGTACGTTGGGCACCACCAGGCTGCGCCGACCGTCCTTGCCGGGCAGGTCGACGGCGATCCCGACCTGCAGCGTCGGCGCCACCCGGCGGTGCGGCTTGCCGTCGACCAGCACGTGGCTTGCGGCCATGGCAGGCACCCTTGCGATCGCCTGCACCATCGCCCACGCCACGAGGTGCGTGAAGCTCACCTTCGGCAGGAAGAGGCCCGACTGGTGACGGTTGAGGATCGCGCGGTTCTCCTCCAGCACCTTGACCGGGATCTCGCGCACGGAGGTGGCCACGGGCACCCCGAGACTCTCCTCCATGTTGCGGGCGATCCTGCCGGCAACGCCCGTGAGCGGTTCGAGGCCGCTCGGCAGGGCCGATGGAGCCGGAACCGGCTCCGCCCTGCGGGCGGCAGGGAGGAACTCCGGACTCACATGGGCGCGAAAGAACGCGCGCCACTCCTC
>JBEATZ010000140.1:0-6694 GCA_041161695.1 Planctomycetota bacterium
CGTCGAGGCTGGTCTTGCCGCCTGGCGCGAACTCCTCGCCGCCCACGGCGCCACCGCCACGTTCTTCGTGCCGGCGCGCATCGCCGAACGCCATCCAGCAGCGGTGCGTGCCCTTGCCGCCGCTGGCCACGAGGTCGCCTCGATGGGCTGGGAACATCGCGCCTACCGCGCAGCCGACCGGGAGGAACTCGCCACGGACGCCCGGCGTTCGCGGCCGGTGGTCGAGGCGGCGAGCGGCCTCACCGTCGACGGCTTCCGTGCCCCGTGGTGGATCGCACCACAGGATGCCGGGCTGCTGCGCGAACTCGCATCGCAGGGCTGGCGGTACGACGCCTCGCTGCGAGAGGGTGGCGCAGTGGCTGACGGCGCGCCTGGCCCTGCGGAGTTCGCGGTGACGCAGGGATCCTTCGCGGGCATGAGGCTCGCGCTCGACGGCGACCATGCGCGGCTGCTGCCCGAGGCGTGGCTCGAGGAACAGGTCGCACGCTGGTCGCGCGTGCACGCGGCGCCCGCAGTGCTCTCGTTCCGGTCCTGGGAACTGGATCCGGCGCCGCCCCCGATCACCGGCGCAGGTGCCCTCTCGGCGTGGCTGCACCGTGTCAACCTGGCGCGGCTGCCGCAGCAGCTCGAGCGCATGCTGCGGCGCTGGCGCTTCCAGTCCATCGCCGACCACCTCGGCATCGCGCCGCGCCATGCGGGTCCACTGCCGCCGCACTACGTGCCGGAACCCGATGCGGGGCCGGAGGACGGCGAGCACGTGGCCACGGTGCCCGTGACCGTCGTGGTGCCGGTCCACAACGAGCAGGGCGGCATCGACTACCTGCTGCGCGCGATGGACAAGGCCGCGAGGGCGCTCGCGCCGCGTCACGAACTGCGCCTCCTCGTGGTGGACGACGGATCGACGGACGGCACGTGGGACGAGCTGGAGCAGGCCGCTCGCGTGCATCCCGGCCTCGCCCTCGTGCGCCACGAGCGCAATCGCGGCGTGGGCGCAGCCATCCTCACTGGCATCCGCGTGGCGTCGACCGAGCTGGTCGCATCCGTCGACTGTGACTGCAGCTACGACCCGTGCGAGCTGGCGGCCATGCTGCCCATGCTCGAACACGCGGACGTCGTCACTGCGTCGCCGTACCACCCGCAGGGCAGGGTCGCCAACGTGCCGGGGTGGCGGTTGTTCCTGTCGCGCACGCTCTCGCGCCTCTACCAGCGCGAACTGGGTGTGCCGATCCACACGTGGACCAGTTGCTTCCGTGCCTACCGCCGCAGCGCCGTGGCCGACCTCGAACCGGAGCGCGGCGGCTTCCTGGGCGTGGCCGAACTGCTGGTGCGCGTGCTGCGCCGCGGTGGACGCGTCGTGGAGCACCCTGCCACGCTCGAGCGCAGGCTGCTCGGCACCTCGAAGATGAAGCTGCTGCGCACGATCCTCGGCCACCTCGGCCTGCTGTGGCAGGTGCGTCGCGGGCGGATCTGATCCGCCCGCCAGCGGGCATCACATGCCGGTCCCGCGCAGCACCGCGCGGAAGGTGTGGAGCAGCAGCTTGACGTCCATCCACAGCGACCAGTTGTCGATGTAGTAGAGGTCCATCTCGACCCAGCGCTTGAAGGGCACGCGGTTGCGGCCCCAGACCTGCCAGACGCAGGTGAGTCCCGGCTTCACGCTGATGCGGCGACGGTGCCACCATGCGTAGTGGGCGACCTCGGAGGGAACCGGCGGACGCGGGCCCACGAGGCTCATGTCGCCTGCGAGCACGTTGAAGAACTGCGGCAGCTCGTCGAGGCTGAACTTGCGCATGAACCTGCCGAAGCGCGTCACGCGCGGGTCGTGCGGGATCTTGAACGCGGGGCCGTCCTGGACGTTGAGTTCGAGCAGCCGTTCCTTCTGTTCCTCTGCGTCCGCGACCATGGTGCGGAACTTGAGGCACTGGAACACGCGGCCGTTCTGGCCGCAGCGCTTCTGGCGGAACAGGATCGGCCCGCGGCTGCCGAGCTTCACCGTGATCGCGCAGGCGACCATCACCGGCGCGAGCAGGAGGATGGCCGTCGTCGCGCCGACGATGTCCAGCAGCCGCTTGGCGGCGAGCGCGGGCGTCTGCTGCGGCAGGGACGCCATGGTGATGCCTGCGCGGCCCGCCAGCCAGCGCAGCGACACGCGCAGGTTGCGCAGGTCGAGGAACTGGGGGAAGTAGTGCACGCCGAGGCCTGCTGCGTCGCAGGTGTCGATGACCCGGTGGATCTCACGGGTCACTGCGTGCTCGGAGGGGCACAGCAGCGCCACGTCGACCTGGTTGCGTGCGAGGATCTGCTCGAGTTCGTCGATCGTGCCCAGGTTGCGCAGGTGCAGCAGCGCGCTCGGGTCCTCGCCGGGGAACGGCACGAAACCGACCACGCGCATCGTCGACTCGACGTCTTCGCTGGTCGAGAGCGCACGCGAGGCAGCGCAGCTTCCCACCAGCACGGCGCGCGGAATCACGCCGAAGGCCGTGCGCGACGTGGTCCCCAGGACCACGCGCAAGCCGGTCATGAGCACCGCGCCGGCGAGGATCGACTGCCAGATGCCGTAGCCCGAGTGGCCGAGGATGGCGACGTCGAGGAAGCCGCCGAAGCCCCAGGTGATGGCCCATGCCTCGAGGCCGCGGGCGATGGAATGGCGCACCGCGCGATCGGCACGCACGCGGTAGGTGCCGAGCCTGCTCGTGACGAGCAGCCACACTGCGGCGTACAGCACGGCTCGGATCGCCTCTGCCGTCACGTGGTGCAGCGCGAGGCTGCTGTCACTCCACGACCACACGCCAGCCCACGCGAGTGCGAGGACGATGCACGCGTAGTCTGCAACCGCAATGAGCGGCAATGCGTTCGGCGACCGGGACATGGTGGGGAGGGAGACGGACAGCCCGGAGGGAGGGGGGTGAGCTGTCCTTCTTCGGCGGCGAACCATAGCGTCGTCCCACGCACCGGAAAGGGGCTGCAGTGCGCATCTCGATGCGGTTCGCGCGCGGTTCCTTAACGAACCTTAACGAGGTCCGTCACGCGGTTCCGGAGTGCGTGGTGCGCAGACCGCCGATGCCAACGTGGTTCATTACGTCATCCCGTCCCACGCGTTGCGTCCCACAGCGTTCGATTCCCGATGTCCGTGCACCGCGCGGCCGGATGCGACCTGCCCGGGATAGCATCCGCGCGTCATGGTCTTCCGCACTGCACTGCCGTGCCTCGCCCTCGTGCTCGCCGCCGCAGCACTCCGCATCCACGGCATGGATGCGGGCCTCGGCGACCACGACACCTGGCGGCAGCTGGAGACCGCATCGATCGCGCGCAACTTCCTCGACGAGCCCTCGATCCTCTGGCCGCGCGTGAACTGGGGCGAGCCCGGACCGGGCTACGTGGAGGCGGAGTTCCAGCTCTTCCCGTGGGTCGTCCACGTGCTCTACCGCGTGTGCGGCGAGGACGCATGGCTCGGTCGCGCCCTCAGCGTGCTGTTCTTCGCCCTCTCGTGCTGGCCGTTCCATCGCCTCGCGTCGCGATGGCTGGGTGCACGCGGCGTCGTGTTCGCGATGGCGCTGTACTGCTTCGCGCCGATCCTCTTCCGCTTCACCCGCACGTTCATGCCAGAGGCCACGGTGGTGCTCATGGCCATGGTGGCGCTCGAACGTTTCGTCGCCTGGGTCGACTCGGGGCGGCGCGCACAGTTGCTCGCATCCGCGGTCGCAATGGCACTGGCGATCCTCGTCAAGCCCACTTCGATCCACCTCGGGCTCGTGCTGGCGGTGCTCGCCGCATGGCGCCACGGCACCTCGTTCCTGCGCCGCGGCGACCTCTGGCTGTTCGCCGCGATCGCGCTGCTGCCGGGTGCTGCCTGGTACGCGCACGCCGCCGCGATCCACGCAGCGCACGGCAACACCTTCGGCGTGATCTCGGGCGGCGACTCGAAGTGGGGCAACATGGCCTGGTGGACGAGCCTGCAGTTCCACAAGGACCTCGTCACCATGGAGGTCGCGCGCGGCAGCGGCAGGATCGGCGCACTCTTCTGCCTGCTCGGGTTGCCCTTGTTCGCCGTGACCGGTACGCGCGCATCGTTCCGCCCTGCCGCCTGGGCGTGGATGGCAGCCACCGCGATCTACTACCTGGCTGCCGCCAGGTACTGCGGGCACCCGGACCGCGGCCTGCACTACCACGTCTATGCCGTGCCGCTCCTCGCGCTGCTGGCCGGCAACGGCTTCGAGCGCGCCTGCCGCGGCCGGGTCCTCACGATCCTCGCCTGCCTCGTGGGTCTCGCTGCCGTGGCCGAACTGGTGCGCATCGACCTGCACGTGAAGTCGCTGCGGCACCCTGCCACCACCCGCACCTGCGGCGAGCGTCTCGCAGCGCTCGCCGCGCCCGGCGACCGCGTGCTCGTGCTGTCGCCCGACGATGCCGTGGACCGCTCGATGGGCGAGCCCGTGGCCAACAACTTCGAGCAGCCGGACGTGTTCTTCCACGCCCGCCGCAAGGGACGTCTGCTCGCACGCGACCGCCAGACCGCGGCGCACCTCGATGCGGAGCTGGAGCGCTTCCAGCCGCGTTGGTACGTCCACCGGCCGGGCAGTGCGCAGCCCGGCGAACCCGGCGCCGTCTTCCGTGCGGCACTGGAAGAGCGGTTCGCCTTGCGTGCCTCGGGCGACGACTGGGAGATCTGGGAAATTCGCTCCCGCTGACCGGCGCCCCTTGCCGCGGCGCCACTGCAGGGTGGCGGTGGGGCGGCGTGGGCCGCACACTGCACGAAGCGACATGAAGATCACCTGCATCGGCGGCGGTCCCGCCGGCCTCTACTTCTCGATCCTCGCGAAGAAGGCCCAGCCCGGCCTGGAGATCGACGTCTACGAGCAGAACCGGCCCGACGACACCTTCGGCTGGGGCGTCGTGTTCTCCGACGAGACTCTCGACGGCTTCCGCGTCGCGGACCCCGAGAGCTACCAGCGCATCCGTGACAGCTTCGCCTACTGGTCCGACATCGACACGTGGTATGGCGACCAGTGGACCACGTCGACCGGCCACGGCTTCTGTGGCATGTCGCGCATGCGGCTGCTGCAGATCATGCACGAGCGCTGCCGCGAGCTGGGCGTACGGCTCCACTTCCAGCAGCAGGTCGACGTGTCGGTTGCCGCCGGCAGCGACCTGATCGTGGCCTGCGACGGCGTCAACAGCCGCATCCGTGAGCAGCATGCCGCGCACTTCCGGCCCAGCATCGAGCTCGGCAAGTGCAAGTTCGCGTGGTTCGGCACCGACCTGGAGATGAAGGCATTCACCTTCGTGTTCCTCGAGTCGGAGTGGGGGTTGTTCGTCGTGCACGCGTACCCCTTCCAGCCCGGACGCGGCACCTGGATCGTCGAGTGCCACGAGGACACCTGGCGTCGCGCCGGCCTCGACAAGCTCGACGAGGAGCAGTCCGCGCGCTTCTGCGAGAAGCTGTTCGCCGCGCAGCTGAAGGGCCACAAGCTGCTCGTCAACCGCTCGATCTGGCGCACCTTCCCGACCGTGCGTTGCGAGCAGTGGCACCACGGCAACCTGGTGCTCCTGGGCGACGCAGTGCACACGGCCCACTTCTCCATCGGCTCGGGCACGAAGCTCGCCATGGAGGACGCGATCGCGCTCGCTGCGGCGGTGAAGGCGCACGGCACCGACGTGCCGAGGGCGCTGCAGGCCTACCAGGAGGCGCGGCGCATCGAGGTGCTCAAGATCCAGCGCGCAGCCCAGACCAGCCGCGAGTGGTTCGAACAGTGCGCGCGCTACATGAAGCAGCCGCCCTTCCAGCTGTCGTTCAACCTCATGACGCGCAGCCGCCGCATCACGTGGGAGAACCTGCGCATCCGCGACCCGAAGCTGGTGGCCGAGGCCGATGCCGAGTTCGCGGCAGGCGCCGGCGTGCCGGCGAACGCAACCAAGGTCGCGCCTCCCGCCTTCCTGCCCTTCCAACTGCGCTCGCTGCGCCTGCTGAATCGCATCGTCGTGTCACCCATGTGCCAGTACTCGGCCGTGGACGGCACACCCGGGGACTGGCACCTCGTCCACCTCGGCAGCCGCGCGGTGGGCGGCGCCGGGCTCGTGATCAGCGAGATGGCCAACGTGAGCGCCGAGGGGCGCATCACGCCAGGCTGCGCAGGCCTGTGGAACGACCAGCACGTGGCCGCGTGGAAGCGCGTGACCGACTTCGTCCACGCCAACTCTCGTTCCGCCATCGGCGTGCAGATCGCCCATGCGGGCCGCAAGGGATCGGTCTCGCACCCGTGGAACGGCCGCGACCTGCCGCTCACCGAGGGCGCCTGGCAGACGCTCGGCCCGTCGCCCGTGCCCTTCGAGAAGGGCTGGCCCGCGCCGCGGGAGATGGATCGCGCCGACATGGACCGGGTGCGCGACCAGTTCGTGCACTCCACGCACCTGGCCGAGCGCGCGGGCTTCGACCTCGTCGAGTTGCACGCGGCACACGGCTACCTGCTGTCGAGCTTCCTCTCACCGCTCTCCAACCTGCGCACCGATTCCTACGGCGGCTCACTCGAGAACCGCGCGCGCTTCCCGCTGGAAGTGGTGCGCGCCGTGCGCGCTGCGTGGCCGCAGCACAAGCCGCTGGCCGTGCGCATCAGCGCCACCGACTGGCTCGGCGACCGCGGCTTCACCCCCGACGAGGCCGTGCAGTTGTGCCACTGGCTCCGGGATGCGGGCGTCG
>JBEATZ010000166.1:0-7280 GCA_041161695.1 Planctomycetota bacterium
GTGAAGCGCGACGGCGGCTGGGTCGACAAGTCCTTCCTCGTGCAGCAGGGCGCACAGGCTGCCGGTGCACGGCTCTTGTGGCACAAGATCGTGTGCCGCGCGCCGGCAGGCACCGCCACCGGGCCGCGCCCCGGCTACGCACATCTGCTCGCGTTCTCGCACAACCTCCGCGACGTGGCCGAGGAAGCCACGGCAGACGTGCTACCGCAGCTCGGCACCATGACGTGGCCGCGCGCCATCGGCCTCGCCGCCGCCGAGGCGGCCATCACCTGGCTGCGCGACCGCGCAGGCGCCCGATGCATCGTCGACCCCTTCTGCGGCATGGGCACCGTGCTGGCAGTCGCCAACCGCCTCGGTCTCGATGCGATCGGCGTCGAACTCGCGCCGAGCCGCGCCCAGCGGGCCCGCGACCTGCAGGTCTGAACGGGGGCTCGCCGGGACCGGGGCTTGGCAGCCATGGGGTCCGTGCGCAAACTTTGGCCGTTCCGCCCGGAACCCGGCGGCCTCGTCTCCGCCGGCCACCTCGTGCCCGTTTCCACGGAGACTCCATGCAAGTTCGTTCCCTGCTGGCGGTGGCGCTGGTCGCAAGTTCGGCCCTGGCGCAGTTGTCCCACACGATCCCCAACGGCTACGCCACCGCGGAAGGCAACAGCAACAACGCCTTCCCCTGGAACCGTTTCACCAACACGGCGCTGCGGACCCAGTTGCTCTATGACAGCACCAACTTCACGAACGCGGGCATCACCTACCCGATCGTGATCAGCCGCCTGCAATGGCGCGCCAATGCAGGCACGACGACCTGGGCAGGCGGCGTGCTCGCCAACTGCACCGTGCAGATGTCGACGGCGGCCGTGGACCAGAACACCCCGAGCGCGACGTTCGCCTCCAACCACGGCCCCAACCTCGCCACGGTCTACAGCGGCCCGGTCAACTTCATCGCCGGAACCGGAGCAGGTACGGGGATTCCCGGCCCCACGGTCGTCGACCTCACCATCACGCCCTTCGTCTACGACCCGAACACCGGCGACCTGGTCATCGACTGCGACATCCCGGTGGGCGCAGGCTCCGGCACCGGCACCCAGCTCGACGTGCAGACGACCACCAGCCTGTCGAGCCGCGTCTACAACAGCACCGTGGCAGGATCGCCCACGGGCACCATCAACACGTCCCATGGCGTGGTGGTGACGCTCGACTACACGCCTGCTGCCGGCCTCTATCCGGGCTTCACGGCCTCCGGACGCGACGTCGCGGTGGGCTCCACCGTGCAGTTCACCGACCAGTCGTTCACGTCGGACCCGGCCGGCATCCTGGTGCGCAACTGGGACCTCAACGGTGACGGCGTGACCGACTCTTCGGCAACCAACCCGTCCTTCATCTACGGCACCGAAGGCCGCTACAACGTGTCGCTGCAGTGCATCGACGCACTACACGGACCGGTGACCGTGACGCGCACCAACTACCTCACCGTGGGCGCCGTGGACGCGTCCTTCACGGCGCAGGTGCAGACGGGCAACCTCGTGATCTTCACCGACACGTCGGCAGGCCAGCCCACCAGCTGGCAGTGGGACTTTCAGAACGACGGCGTGGTGGACTCCACCAGCCAGAATGCAGCCTTCGTGTACCCGAGCACGGGTTCCTACGCAGTGCGACTCACGGTTGCGGATGCCTTCAGCACCGACACCGTCGTGATCAACGTGGGCGTGGGCATCATCCCGGTGCCCAACTTCGGCTCCACGTTCACTTCCGCCACGACCACGCGCGGCCTCTGGTTCCAGTCGCCCACCAAGTTCTCGATCGTCTCGCTGAGCGTGCCCGACGAGTCGAACCACGGCCTCCAGAACGTGGCCGTGTACCGCATGGCGGCAGCGCCGCCCGCCTTCTCCGCCACTGCCAGCGGCGGCCTCGAGTTCTTCTCCGCCGGCCAGCCCAGCAATGCCCCGATCCCGTGCGCGATCTCATTCGACGCGGGCGAGTTCGTCGGCGTGCTCGGCGCCTGCGGTGACGGCACCACCATGCGCTCGTCGTATGCAACCCCTGCAGGAACGTATGCCACGACGGTGCTGGGTGCTCCCACCACGCTCACGCGGTTCCTCACCCAGACCAACATCGTGTCCACCGGAGGCAATGCGCCTTACTCGACCGAGGTTGCGGGCGCGCTGGGTCGCGTGTTCATGGGCGTCACCAGCTGCGTGGGCATCCCCTACGGCACCGGCACGCCCTCGGGCGCAGGTCCCGCAGCACCGGTGATGAAGTGCACGGCCCTGCCCTTCGTCGGCCAGACCGCCACGCTCGTCATCGACCAGCAGGACAGCAACGTGCTCGGCTTCGTGGCTGCCGGCTTCGGCCGCGCGAACCAGCCGACGCCGTTCGGCACGGTGCTGGTCAACAACCCGATCTTCACGGCTCCGCTCAACGGCGGCGCACCCATCGGACCCGGCACGCAAACCTACAACCTCGCCGTGCCCAACAACCCCGCGCTCACGGGCGTCGGCCCGATCAACTGGCAGAACGTCAACCTGATCCCCGCGACGGGCACGTTCTCCATGTCGAACGCCAACGAGTGGATCCTCTCCAACTGAGGACCCACGCCGACCTCGCGGCGGCCTGGGGTGCGCCGCGAGGCTGACCGCGCAGGCACGGGACCTTCGCGACAAGTTGCTCCCGGCTGCAGAACGGGGGTTGGCAGTCCTGCGCCGCACCCGGACACTCGTCCGGTCGCACCCGGCGGCCCGGGGTATCCTTCCCTCGGGCGCGTACGGCGCATCGCACCGGAGACTCCATGCACCCTCGCTTGCTGCTGCTGGTGGCCCTGCTCACGGGCACGGCTCTGGCCCAGTCGTCGCACACGCTGCCCAACGGGCTGGCCGCGACGGAAGGCAGCTTCGCCAACGCCTTCCCCTGGAACCGCTTCACCGGCCAGCCGCTGCGGACGCAGATCCTCTACGACAGCACCAACTTCACGAATGCCGGCATCGTGACCCCGATCACGATCAGCCGCCTGCGGTGGCGCGCGAACGCGAGCACCGCGACATGGACAGGTGGCTTGCACACCAGCGGCACGGTGCGGCTGTCGACCGCGGCCGTGGACCAGGCCACGCCCAGCACCACCTTCGCAGCCAACCACGGCAACGACCTCGCGACCGTGTACAGCGGTCCCGTCCAGTTCCTGGCAGGTTCGGGCACGGGCACCGGCATCCCGGGCCCCACGATCGTCGACCTGCCCATCACGCCCTTCGTCTACGACCCGGGCGCTGGCGACCTGGTCATCGACTGCGACCTGCCTGCAAATGTCAGTTCCGGGGCCGGCACCCTGCACGACGTGCAGATCACGGGCAGCCTGACGAGCGTCGTCTACAACACCACGGTCGCAGGGGCCACCACCGGCACCATCGGGCTCGACCAGGGTGTCGTGGTCACGCTCGACCATGCGCCGGCAACCGGTCTGTACCCGCGCTTCACGGCCGCAACGCGCAGCATCGCGCTGGGCGGCACGGTGCAGTTCACCGACCGGTCGTTCACCTCGGACCCGGGCGGCATCCTCGCGCGTGCGTGGGACCTCGACGGCGACGGCGTGACCGACTCGACGGCCACCAACCCGTCGTTCCCGTACACCGCGGACGGCAACTACACGGTGTCCCTGCGGGTCACCGACGCGCAGCACGGGTCGCAGACGCTCACCCTCACGAACCACGTCACCGTGGGCGCAGTGGCCGCGTCGTTCACCCCGCAGGTCCTGCCCGGCTACCTCGTCGGTTTCACCGACACGTCCGCGGGGCAGCCCACGAGCTGGCAATGGGACTTCCAGGACGACGGGACCGTCGACTCCACCATCCAGAACGCCGCCTTCGTCTACCCGGCAGCAGGGCTGTACACGGTGCGGCTCACCGTGGCCGATGCCTTCAGCACCGACACGGTCAGGCTCGACGTGGCGGTGGGCATGATCCCGGTGCCGCCCTTCGGCTCGACCTTCACCTCGGCAACGCTCACCCGCGGTCTCTGGTTCCAGGCGCCCATCCGCTTCTCGATCGTGTCGCTGCGCGTGCCCGACGAGTCGAACCACGGACAGCAGAACGTGGCCGTGTACCGCATGGCCGCGGCGCCACCCGCCTTCCCGGCGAGCGCCACGGGCGGCCTCGAGTTCTTCTCGAGGGGCCAGCCGTCCGGCACGGCGCTCCCCTGTGTCCTGTCCTTCGACGCAGGCGAGTTCGTGGGCGTGCTCGGCGCCTGCGGCAATGCCACCACCATGCGCACGTCGTATGCCGACGCGCCGGGCCCGTTCGCGTCCTCGGTCCTCGGCGTGCCCATGACCCTCACGCGCCTCATCACGCAGACCAACCTGTACAACGCGAACGGACTGGGACCCTGGTCCAGCGACCCCACGGACCTGCTCGGGCGCGTGCTGATGACCGTCACCGGTTGCGTGGGCATCCCCTATGGCACCGGCACGGCGTCCGGTGCAGGACCCGCGGCTCCCGTGATGAAGTGCACGGCTCTGCCCTTCGTCGGGCAGCCGGCCACCCTCAGCGTCACCCAACAGGATGCCGGCGCGCTCGGCTTCGTGGCCGCGGGCTTCGGGCGCACGAACCAGCCGACGCCCTTTGGCACCGTGCTGGTGAACAACCCGCAGTTCACCGCGCCGCTCAACGGCGGCGCCCCCATGGGCGCGGGCACCTTCACGTACAGCCTCGTGGTGCCCAACAACCCGGCACTCGCCGGCTTCGGCCCGATCAACTGGCAGAACGTCAACCTGATCCCCGCGACGGGCACGTTCTCCATGTCGAACGCCAGCGAGTGGTTCCTCTCGAACTGAGGGACTCAGTCCTTCATTGCGTCGCGGAGCATGGCTGCAAGTGGCCGCCTTGCGGCAGCAAGAGTGCTGGTCCGGTTGAGCACGTCGACGATCCTGTTGTGGTCCTCGACGAGGCTCCGTTGCACATCCACGGCAGCATTGTGGCGGCGGACCAGTTCATTCCGTCGCGCAACCTCAGCAGGAACCTTGGGTGAACCCGATCCCCTGAGGCGCTGCACCTCCAAATCCGCGGAGCGGATCTGCCGCGCAAGTTCCTCGCACACGGCACTCTCGACCTCCAGCTCCTTGGCCATGGCATCCTGGCGCGCACGCAGGTCGGCAAGGGAAGACTGGATGAAGAGCAGGTCACTTGTCGCAGTGTAGGAAAGCGGCCCGTCAGCGACTGGGATCACGAAGTCGCCCCCGCGAAGGGACCTGGATGGAGTGCCCACCATGACCCCGCCGGGCAACATGGGACTCGTCGTCTCGACCATCATGTATCCAGTGGACCGGAACTCGAGGCCGTCTGCTCGCACCCCCAGAGCCATGTGGTCATCGGCATCGAACGAGAGGAGTGCGACGGAGAAGCCTTCCCTTGCGAGGAGGCCGGCCAGCAGGTGGCTCTTCTCGTCGCAGTCCCCGGCATTGTCTGCAACCACCTCGATGGGGAACCTCGTCTTCGCGGTTCCCTCCTCGTATGGGATGTGCTGGACGACAGCAGCAATCAACTCCAGGTAGCCATTGCTGTCGAGTTCGAGTTGCCGCTTGAGGGGGCGCAGGCATTCGAGCACCGACTCGTAGAATGCGTCGAGCGATGGATCCTGGACGAATGCCAGGTGCAGTCGCGACTCCAGGTCATGGGGCCGTCGGCCCTCCACGTACTGGGCCGTCCTACGCGCCCCACGCGCCCCGAGCAGCACCGACTGCTGGACGGGAACCGAGATGCGAAACTCTCGACCCTCGAAGCGAAACAGGAGGGGGCAAGGAGTCATCCCCTCTGCATTTGCGGGCTCGATGGAGGGATACCTGACGTCCTTCGAGCCAGCCACCCGTACATCGGTCGCCCTCCCCGGGGAGTTGGGGCCCTCGGGGACGACGGCATCGCGCCCGCATGCGGAGAGGAGGATGGCCGCAACGAGGACCACCGCGAGGGTCGAGCCATGTTGGTCGGCATCCATGTTTGCCTCTCCTGTCCGCAGGAGAACAACACGGTTCCGCCCGAAAGGCAAGCCCACGAACCTCAGCCCTGGACCACGCTCACCTGCAGGCCGACAGCGCGCGCGCGACGTACACAGGTGCGACCTTGCGACGCCAGTAGACGTCGAGGTCGGTGTTCTCCATGTCGAATGCCAACGAGTGGATCCTCTCGAACTGAGGAGTGCCGCTCTCAGAAGGCTCCCAGCACGTGGGCCACGGCATTGGTGCTCGCGGCCCGCGGCTCCCCGCCCGAAACGGGTTCAAGGACGACCCACTGTTCGTGGACCACAAGGCCGGTGAGCGCGGCTGCGCGCGGGACGTCGAGTCGCGCGGTTGCAGATCCTGACGCTGCCGTGGGAAGGGTCAGCACATCGGCGCGGACACGCAGTTCGCAGCCCGGCAGCGCTCCAATCAGCAGGCTGGACAGCGCCAGCTGGGTGGGCGCGAGACCGTGCACGACGAGTGGCAGCGCACCCGTGGGCAGCGCGTGCACCGAGGTGCGGAGCGTCCCGCCGAGCCACGCCGCGGAATCGACGCGCAGCGCCCAGGCCATGCCCGCGCATCCGGCGACCATGCTGCTGCTCACGGCAGGACACGTGCTGGCGAGCACAGCAAGGCGCTGGGTGGCGAGCCCCGCGACGGCGGTGAAGGCCCCGGCGACGGACACGGACCCAGCCGCTTCGGCGCGCAGTTCGTTGACTGCGCCATTGGCAGACGCCACCAGGGTCCAGTTCACGCCGTCCCAACGGAACAGGTGGTCTGCGAAGACGCCGCCGATGGACCCGAAGCCCGCGACCAACACGGTGCCGTCCGGCAGCACCTCGATGCGGCTGGTGTAGGGCTGACCGGGCACTGCTGGCAGCGTCGTCCACGCGGTGCCATCCCAGCGCATCACGAGCTGGCTGGTGCACGCGAGCAGGCGACCATCCGCATCGAGCGCCAGGTCGAGGACCGAGGCGGTGGGCCCGCCCGGCGTCGCCGACCAGGCGGTCCCGTCCCAGCGCGCGACCCGGGACGCAGGCTGGCCACCCGCCTGCGTGAAGCTGCCGCCGAACCAGAGATGCCCCGCGGCATCGCGCACGACGGCATTGATGCCGCCATTCGTGCCGCTGCCGAGCGGGTGCCAGGCCGAGCCGTCCCAGCGCGCGACGTTCGGTGCCTGCACGCCGCCTGCCGTGGTGAAGAAGCCGCCTGCGACGAGGCTGCCGTCGCCAAGCTGCGCGAGCGCGTGCGCGCGGCCGGGGGACGCGCCGAACGCAAGACCGCTGCCGAGCGCGCGCCACTGGGTCCCGTC
>JBEATZ010000167.1:0-5066 GCA_041161695.1 Planctomycetota bacterium
CCCATCAACCACACGTTTGCGCGGCTGCGCGACATCGGCTCACGGCTGCACCGACGCAGCTGGTGCGTGAGCAAGAAGGGCCAGTACCTGAAGACGCAGTTGGCGCTGCTGCAGGTCTACCGCAACTTCGTACGCCGTCGTACCAACGTGGAATCCGTGCACCGGACACCGGCGTGGCACATGGGGATCCTGCCGCGGCACCTCAGCTACGAAGAGGTGTGCTCATGGCGACAGGATTGGGGCCCCGTGAGCAGCCATCCGCTGAGCCTGGATGGCAGGAGGCCGGTCGCCGCATGATCCAGAACGAGGGGGTGCGGAGGGGGCCACCGCCAGGGTGTCCACAACTCCGCGATCTGAATCCCTTTGACCACCCCTCCGACCCCCGCTTTCCTATTTCCCCCGTCCGCGGCAATCCGCCGCGCGCCCCCAGAAGAACGCACCATGTCCGCCCAGCCGACCATCCTCTACACCAAGACCGACGAGGCACCTGCCCTCGCCACGTACTCGCTGCTGCCCATCGTGCAGGCGTTCGCCCGCCGGGCCGGCATCCGCGTGGACCTGCGCGACATCTCGCTGGCCGGTCGCATCCTCGCCGCCTTCGTGGACCGGCTGCCAGCCGACAAGCGCGTGGCCGACCACCTGGCCGAACTGGGCGCACTCACGCTCAAGCCCGAGGCGAACATCATCAAGCTGCCCAACATCTCGGCCTCGGTGCCGCAGATGAAGGAGGCGATCGCCGAACTGCAGGCGCACGGCTACCCGGTCCCTGACTACCCCGAGTCACCCGCCACGGATGCCGAGAAGGACGCGAAGGCGCGCTACGACAAGGTGAAGGGCTCGGCAGTCAACCCGGTGCTCCGCGAGGGCAACTCGGACCGCCGCGCACCCAAGGCCGTGAAGGACTACGCCCGCTCGCACCCGCACTCGATGGGTGCATGGTCGAAGGACAGCAAGACCTCGGTCGCGTGCATGCACGGCGATGACTTCTTCGCCAACGAGAAGTCCGTGACGGTGCCCTCCGCCACGACGGTGCGCATCGAGTTCGTGGGCACCGACGGCGCGGTCAAGGTCCTCAAGGACAAGACCTCGCTCCAGGCCGGCGAGATCCTCGACGCCACCTGCATGCGCCGGAAGTCGCTGGTGTCCTTCTACGAGCGCCAGCTCGCCGAGGCGAAGTCACGCGGCGTGCTGTTCTCGCTGCACCTGAAGGCCACCATGATGAAGGTCAGCGACCCCATCCTGTTCGGCCACGCCGTCCGCACGCTGCTGCGCGACTTCCTCGCGCGCCACCAGCCGACCCTCGCCTCGCTGGGCGTCGACCTCAACAACGGCCTCGGTGACCTCGTCGAAAAGCTGCAGAAGCTGCCCGAGGCGCAGCGCGCCGCACTGGAAGCCGACCTGAAGGCCGCGATGGCCGCAGGCCCCGGCATCGCCATGGTCGACAGCGACCGCGGCATCACCAACCTCCACGTCCCCAGCGACGTGATCGTCGACGCCTCGATGCCCGCGATGATCCGCGCCGGCGGCAAGATGTACGACGCGCAGGGCAAGGTGCAGGACACGCTGGCCGTGATCCCGGACAGCTCCTATGCCGGCGTGTACCGCGCCGTCGTCGAGTTCTGCCGCGCGAACGGCGCCCTCGACCCGAAGACCATGGGCTCGGTGCCCAACGTCGGCCTCATGGCACAGGCAGCCGAAGAGTACGGTTCGCACAACAAGACCTTCGAGATGGCTGCCGCCGGCACGGTGCGCATCGTCGACGACAAGGGTGCGGTGCTGATGGAACACACGGTGGATGCCGGTGACGTCTGGCGCGCCTGCCAGACCCGCGATGCCGCGGTGCAGGACTGGGTGAAGCTGGCCGTGAACCGCGCCCGCCTCAGCAACACGCCTGCCGTGTTCTGGCTCGACAGCCGCCGTGCGCACGACGCACAGGTGCTCCGCAAGGTCGAGACGTACCTCGCCCAGCACGACACCAAGGGCCTCGACCTGCGCATGCTCGCTCCCGCCGACGCGTGCCGTCACACCCTCGAACGCATCGTGAAGGGCCTCGACACGATCTCGGTCACGGGCAACGTGCTGCGCGACTACCTCACCGACCTGTTCCCGATCCTCGAGGTCGGTACCAGCGCGAAGATGCTCTCGATCGTCCCGCTCATGAACGGCGGCGGGTTGTTCGAGACCGGCGCCGGCGGCTCTGCGCCGAAGCACGTGGAGCAGTTCCTGGAGCAGAACTACCTGCGCTGGGACAGCCTCGGCGAGTTCTTCGCGCTCGCGGCCTCGTTCGAGCACCTGTCGATCGTCGCGAAGAGCGCGCGCGCCAAGGTGCTCGCCGACACGCTCGACAACGCCAATGGCGCGTTCCTCGAGCACGACCGCAGCCCGGGCCGCAAGCTCGGCACGATCGACAACCGCGGCAGCCACTTCTACCTCTGCCTGTACTGGGCCAAGGCCCTGGCAGCTCAGTCCGGGGATGCAGAACTGCAGCAGGCTTTCGCTCCGATCGCGAAGGAACTCGAGGCCAACGAGCCGAAGATCGTCGCAGAGCTGAACGCGGTGCAGGGCAAGCCCGTGGACGTGGGCGGCTACTACCAGCCTGACGACACCCTGGCTGCGAAGGCCATGCGCCCGAGCGCGACCTTCAACGCGATCCTCGCGAAGCTCTGATCCGCCCAGGCCCAGCCGCCCGCGCGGCAGGGCTCAGCGCGCGCCCACGGTCGCGCCGTCCATCAGGCGCACGAAGCGCTCGAACAGGTACAGCGAGTCGTGGGGGCCGGGCGCGGCCTCGGGGTGGTACTGCACCGAGAACACCGGCAGCTCGCGGTGGCGCAGGCCCTCGATGGTGTTGTCGTTGAGGTTGAGGTGCGAAACCTCGACCGACTTCGGCAGCGAGGCCGGGTCTGCCGCATAGCTGTGGTTCTGGGCGGTGATCTCGACCTTGCGGGTGAGCAGGTCCATCACGGGCTGGTTGCCGCCATGGTGGCCGAACTTCATCTTCCAGGTCTTGCCGCCGAACACGTGGCAGAGGATCTGGTGGCCGAGGCAGATGCCGAACACCGGCAGCTTCTGCACCAGCACCTTGGCCGAGCGGATGGCATAGGTGCAGCGGGCGGGGTCTCCGGGGCCGTTGCTGAGGAACACGCCATCGGGCTTGCGCTCGAGCACCGCCTCTGCAGGCGTCTCGGCCGGAACGACGGTGACGTCGAGGCCATGGGCCACCAGCGAGCGCAGGATGTTGCGCTTGGCACCGAAGTCGTAGGCGACCACGTGGTGCCGCTTGGCACCGGGCCTGCCGACCGGCGGCGGCGAGAACGGCGAGTCGTACCCGTGCCGCCACTCGTACGCGTCCTTGGTGGTCACGTGCAGCACGTGGTCCACGTCTGCGACATGGGGTGCGGTGCGGACCCTGGCCACGAGCTTGTCGTCGGGCGTGTCCATGTCGCGCGTGATGAGCACGCGCTGTTCGCCGAAGTCGCGCACGCGGCGCGTGAGCATGCGGGTGTCGACACCCTCGATGCCCGGCACGCCGTGCTGCTCCATGTAGTCGGACAGCTCGACCGCCGACCGGAAGTTGGAGGCGCGGGCGCAGGCCTCGCGGACCACGAGCCCGGCGGTCCACACCTTGGTGGACTCCTCGTCCTCGCTGTTGATGCCGTAGTTGCCGATGTGCGGCTGCGTCAGCAGCACGGTCTGCCCGCGGTAGGAGGGATCCGTGAGGATCTCCTGGTACCCGAACATGGAGGTGTTGAACACCAGCTCACCCATGCTGTCCGAGGCGGCGCCGAAGCCACGCCCACGCAACACGGTGCCATCTTCGAGGACGAGGCGGGCGGAGGGGCGATTCTTGCTCACGGAGGGGACTTTCCGGCGGCTGCCAGCTGGTTGATGAGCGAAGCGAGATAGCCCGCCCCGAAACCGTTGTCAATGTTGACCACGCCCACCCCTGCGGCGCACCCCGTCATCATTCCCAGCAGCGCGGCGAGGCCGCCGAAGCTGGCCCCGTAACCCACGCTGGTGGGCACGGCGATGACCGGTCGCGCGAGCTGGCCGGTGAGCACCGAGGCGAGGGCGCCCTCCATGCCCGCCACGGCGATGGCCACGTTGGCGCGACGGATGGCGGGCAGTCGGTCGAGCAGGCGGTGGAGTCCTGCCACCCCGACGTCGTAGTGGCGCTCGACGGCGTTGCCTGCGAGCTCCAGGGCCACCGCCGCCTCCTCGGCCACGGGCAGGTCGCTGGTGCCCGCGGCCACGATGGCGACGAGACCGGTGCGCGGGAGGGGCGCCCGGTCGACGGTGATGCACCGGGCGCGCTCGTGCCAGACCGCATCGGCCAGGAGACCCTGCACGGCCTCGTGGTGGGCGGTGGTGGCCCGGGTGAGCAGCACGCGCTCGGACCGGGTGAGGATCTCCCGCGCGATCTGTGCTGCGTCCTGCGGCTGCTTGCCGGGGCTGTAGACGACCTCCGGGAAGCCGCACCGGCGGGCGCGGTCGTGGTCCACCTGCGCAAAGCCGAGGTCTGCTGCCGGCTGCAGCGCCTGCATTGCGCGGTCGACGTCGACGGTGCCCTGCTGCACCTGCAGCAGCAGATCGCGGAGCCTCTGGTTCGCAGCGCCAGGGTTCATCGCACGCGCGCCTTGCTGCCGGTGTCGGCGGTGGCCACGGCATCGAGGTCGAAATCGCTGGTCATGCCTGCATCGAACTGCAGTCCGCCCAGCAGTGCGACCATGGCGCCGTTGTCGGAGCACAGGTCGAGGGGCGGGAACACCTGCTGCAACCGCGCGAGCACGCGGTCCGAGGCAAGACGCTCGCGCAGCCGCTTGTTGCGCGCCACGCCGCCGCCGATCACGAGCGACCTCGACGGATGCTGTTCGGCCGCGCGCCGCAGCTTTTGCACGAGCACGTCGACCACGGCCTCCTGGTAGGCGTGCGCCATGTTGCGCTGTTGCGTGGCGTCGAGCACCGGCATCGGCTGTTCGGCGCCGGGGCCGCGCAACTGGTACAGCAGGGCCGTCTTGAGGCCGCTGAACGAGAAGTCGAGGGAGTCAGGGCCCAGCATCGACCTGCCG